>JAUQXD010000409.1 GCA_030834835.1 Thermoflexales bacterium
CCCTTCATCAAAGAAGCGGGCATGTGCAAATTGCTCGGCTCGGAATACGCTTCGCGCTGCGTCGATCGCGCGGTGCAGATTCACGGCGCGCTGGGCTACAGCCGCGACACCTTCATCGAGCGCGGCTTCCGCGATTCGCGCATCGCCGAAATCTTCGAGGGCACCAATGAAATTCAGCGCATCCTGATCGCCGAGCAAATGTTTAGAGAAGTGGGCGTGAAGATCAGGCCGTGATGCGTGGTGCGTGTCACGCAACCCGCAACACGTACCACGTTCGGAAAGGATGGATGTATGAAGATTGTAGTGTGCATCAAACCGGTGCTTGATCCGCGCGGCATGACGGTGAACCGCAAAGCGGAGAAAGTATTTATCAATCAGGAAGACTACGTGATCGATCCGGCGAGCAAGGCCGCACTGGAAGTGGCCGCGTCGCTGAAAGCGCAAGACCCAACGGCGCACGTGATCGCGATGTCGGTGGGCACCGATCGGGCCGATGACGCCCTGCGCGAAGCGCTGGCGCGCGGCGCCGATCGCGCCATCCTGATCGGCCTGGACAACATCGACGCGTGGGCCGTGGCAAATTCACTTGCCGCCGCAATAAACCGTCTGGGCGACATCGATCTGGTCTTGTGCGGCGAGCAATCGCTGGACACGGGCGCGGGCGAGTTGGGGCCGCGTCTCGCGGAAAATCTGGATTGGCCGCAGATCACGCGCGCGGCGAGAGTCGAAGCGCATAGTAATGCGGCGCACGACGCGGGCTTCAAAGCGATCGTGCTTCACGACGGTTTCGTCGCGCAGACCATCAGCGCGCCCGCCGTGATCTCGATCATGCCGGAAGCGTTCACGGGCACCTTCGCCAACGGCTGGCGCTTGATGGATGCCTACAAGCAGATCGTGGTGGACATCTGGCGCGCGGAAGAACTGGGCCTGAGCGAAGATGATCTGCGCACGCTGACGGCGAAGAAAGAAGAAGCCTTCCCGCCGGAGCGCCAACTCGGCACGCCGGTGCGCAACGCGAAAGAACTCGTAATGATGTTGAAGCGGGAAAAGATTATTGCGTAAGGCGTACTGCGTAATCAGTTGTTACGCATTACGGATTACGCATTAGAGGATTGAACATGGCACGATTAACTTACTCTGAAGAGCCTCGCGACATCTGGGTGGTGGCGGAAACGAAGGGCGGCGCGTTGACGCCGCTGACGAAAGAACTGGTGTACGGCGCGCGCACCACCGCCGATATGATGGGCTTCTACGTCAAGGTTGCGCTGTTGGGATCGGGCGTGGCCGACCTCGCCAGCGAACTGTATCCGGTGGGGGCCGATCGCGCGATCGTGGCCGAAGACGATCGATTGGCCGAATTCAGCGTGGAGCTGTGGCTAAAGGTGCTGAGCGATCTCTTCGTCGCGCAGCCGCCGGAATTTGTATTGTTCGGCGCCACCCCGATCGGTAATGCGCTGGCCCCACGGCTTGCACAGCGCTTCGGCGCCGGCTTCATCGGCAACTGCGTGATGCTGAAGGTCGACGATTTCGATCGCTGTTTCATCGGGCGGCGCGCGGCCTTCGGCGGCGAATACTTCGACGTGATGACCACCGTCGGCAGCAAGTCGCACTTTGCCACCGCCCTGCCCGACACGTTCGGCGAACCGTATCCCGATGCCTCGCGCTACGGCGAAGTCGAAACGGCGGAAGTGAATCTCGACGGCGTCGAAGCGAAAGTCGAAACGCTCGGGCCGGTGGACTACACGCTGCCTAAACCGAAGTTGAAGTATGCGAAGCGCATCGTCTCCGTCGGGCGGCAGGTGGGCGATGCTTCGTGCGCCGAACTTCTGGCACAGACAATCGGCGCACAATTGGCCGGTGTGCGCGAAGCCATCGATGAAGGCTACATCACCGAAGATCAAGTGGTGGGCATCACGGGCGAGCGTGTGCGGCCCGAGCTGTACATCGCGCTGGGCATTCGCGGCGATACCATGCACACCTGGGGCATGAAAGACGCGCGCTACGTGGTGGCCGTGCATCCCGACGCCGACGCGCCGATCTTGAAGCAGGCCGACGCGGCCATTGTGGGTGATCCGGCGAAGTGGGCGGGAGAGTTGGCGAAACTACTTGAGTGATGAGTGAAACTCACTCGCTACTCGTCATCACGGCTGTGTACACAGACTCGCTCTGAAATAAAGAGCGAGTCTGTTTTTTGTGCGGGTTGCGCGAACGCCAATGCTATAATGGCGGCCACTCAATAGTGGCACCCTTATCGGAATGGAGAGAACAGATGAACGAAAAAGAACTGAGTTTAAGACGGATTGTGCGAGAACTCGATCGAGTGGTGGTGGCATATTCGGGCGGCATCGACAGCACGCTGCTGGCAATGATCGCGGGGGACGAGTTGGGCGATCGGGCGGTGGCGGTGACCGCGGTGTCGCCAAGTTTGCCGCATGCTGATCTGGAAGAAGCCCAATCGATTGCGAAACAATTTCACTTCGCGCATGTGTTGATCGACAGCCACGAACTGGACGATCCAAACTATCAGGCCAACACGCCGCTCCGCTGCTATTTCTGCAAGCACGAAGTGTACGGTGAACTGACCGCCTACGCGCGCGAACACAACTTCGCGCACGTGATCGATGGGACAAATCTGGATGACCTCGGCGATGTGCGACCCGGCCGCAAGGCAGCCAGCGAAGCGGGCGTGCGCTCGCCGTTGATCGAGGCGCAGTTCACCAAGCAGGAGGTGCGCGATCTGGCACGTACATTGGGCCTGCCCAACTGGGACAAACCGGCGGCGGCCTGTTTATCGTCGCGCATTCCACACGGCACGGCGGTCACGATTCAGTTGTTGTCGCAAGTGGAACAGGCCGAAATGATCCTGCATGGTCTGGGCCTGCGGCAGGTGCGTGTGCGCCATCACGGCGAGGTGGCGCGATTGGAAGTTGATCCGGCTGATTTTGATCACGTGCTGGGTCAACGCGAGATCATCGTCGAACGATTGAAAGCAATTGGCTACACCTTTGTGGCGCTCGATCTGATCGGCTATCGCATGGGCAGCCTCAATCAACTCGTGAAGGTGTCGCATGGATCGTGATCAACTGCGCTCGATCTTGAGCGACGTGGCCGATCGTACCCGTTCGATCGACGAGGCGCTGACTGCGCTGCGCGACCTGCCCTACGAAGACGCGACGGCAGCCGTGATCGATCATCATCGCTCGCTGCGGACGGGCGTGCCGGAAGTGGTCTACGGCGCGAGCAAAACTCCACAGCAGATCGCGGCCATCGTCGAGCGAATGATGATGCGGAACGGGCGCGCCATCGTGACGCGCGCGTCGCGCGAGGCCGTCGAAGCGGTGCGCGCAAAACACCCTGACATGCAAGACTTTGAAGTGGCGCGGATGATCGCGGTGGGCACATTTCCCATGCCGCAATCCGATCGATTCGTCGCCGTTGTGTCGGCGGGCACCTCGGATTTGCCCATCGCCGAAGAGGCCGCGATCACGATCGAGTTGTTGGGCACGCACGTCGAGCGTGTTTATGACGTGGGTGTCGCTGGCGTCCATCGCCTGTTGGATAAACGCGACGTGTTGTGGAAAGCCTCTGCGGTCGTCGCGGTCGCAGGCATGGAAGGCGCACTGGCGACCGTCGTTGGCGGCCTGGTCGATTGCCCGACGATTGCGGTGCCTACCAGCGTGGGCTATGGCGCGAGTTTCAACGGCATCGCGGCGCTGCTGGCGATGTTGAACTCGTGCGCGCCCGGCGTGTCGGTGGTCAACATCGATAATGGCTTTGGCGCAGGCGTCTGCGCGCATATGGTGGTGAGAGGCACGCAATGCGCATAGCGTACTTCGATTGTATCGGCGGCGCGAGCGGCGATATGCTGCTGGGCGCGTTGATCGATGTGGGTGCATCAATTGAGGTCGTGCGCTCGGCAATCGATCGACTGCGCCTGCCCGATTGCGAAGTCCACACTGAGCGTGTGATGAAGGGTGCGTTGTCGGCGCTGCAGGCCACGGTGAAAACGCCGCGCAAAGAAACCCATCGACATTACACTGATCTGGTCGCCATCGTTTCAACGACTGATCTGCCTGATGAGATCAAAGCGCCAGCACTGGCGATGCTGCGGCGCGTAGGCGAAGTGGAAGCGGGCATTCACAGCGAACCGCTCGAATCCATTCACTTGCACGAACTCGGCGGCGATGACACGTTGATCGACATTGTGGGGGTGCTGCTGGCGCTGGCTGATTTGAAGATCGATCGCGTGTACGTCTCGTCGCTACCGCTGGCACGCGGCTGGACGAAGTCGCAGCATGGGCAACTGCCGCTGCCTGCGCCCGCGACGTTGGCGCTTCTCAAAGGTGCGCCCGTGCGCTATGTCGATAACGTTGAGGCGGAGCTCGTCACGCCGACAGGCGCAGTGCTGCTAACCTCGTTGGCCGATCAGTATAGCGGCTTTCCGCCGATGACACTGCAATCAATCGGGGTGGGTGCGGGCCGCCGGGACATGCCGTTCCCAAACGTCGTGCGAGTGTTGATCGGTGAAGCGGCGAATGACGGTTTGATCGTTGAGACCTTAACGCTGTTGGAGACGAACATCGACGATCTCAATCCGCAGGTGTATGAGCACGTGCTGAATCGGCTGTTTGACGCGGGCGCGCTCGACGTGACACTGACGCCCATCCACATGAAGAAGAATCGACCCGCGACGACGCTGAGCGCACTGTGTCAGGCAGATAAGGCTGATGCCTTGTTGAAGATTATTCTGTCGGAGACGACGACCTTAGGGGTGCGGCGACAAACGATCGAACGGGTGAGTTTGCCGCGAACGATCGAGACGGTGGAGACGCCCTACGGATCGATCCGCGTGAAGGTGGCGCGTTGGGGTGACATCGAGCGAGCCGTGCCAGAGTATGAAGACTGCCGCCGCGCAGCCGAGGAACATCACGTGCCGCTGATTGAAGTGATAGCGGCTGTTCGCGCAGCAATCCGGTTTTCTTCCATGAAATAACGCGAATCATTTGAATTGATGCGCTGCATGATGATCGACGCCACGATATTCACTGCCAACTTGTCGCCGCATGAGGCCCGTAGTAAACTGACTTTGTTTTGACCTCACCCCTCACTTGTTAGGAATAGTATGCGAGCCCATAGCGAAAGCCTATGCGAGGCCATCATCGCCAAGCTGGGCAACACCGATGAAAAAGTTCGACAACCAGCGATGTTGGCCCTGGTCGAGATGGGCAAACCGGCCGTCGAGCCGTTGCTAGCCGTGTTGCACCCCACTCGCCCACCGCTATGGCTCGATTTGTTTACAGGTCGTTCTCGATCTTGGCCGGCGGCAGTTGCGCGCGCAAGTGCCGTTCAGTGCCTCGGTCGCATTGGCGATATACGCGCCGTCAAACCCCTGATCACAGTCCTTCACGACTCTGATTGGACCGTACGGCAACACGCCGCTGAGGCGCTTGGTCGCTTGAGTGATCCATCAGCTGTTGAACCGTTGATCAATGCGCTGTCTGATAGTGTCTGGACAGTCCGGCAAACCGCCGCCGAGGCGTTGGGCCAGCTTGGTGATGTGCGTGCGGTCGAGCTGCTCAGCTATGCTTTGCGGGATAGCGAATGGCCTGTGCGCGAACAAGCCGCACACGCGCTCGGCAACCTCTGTGAGGCACGTGCTACCAAGCCATTGGCGCGGGCATTGCGTGATCGCTGCTGGAAAGTCTCGGACGCTGCGGTTTATGCTCTCAGCCGAATCGGCACACGCCGTGCAAATATCGCGTTACTTCGCCGCTCGTGGTATTTGATCATGGCTGCAATCACGCTCGGTATTCTTGGTTGGTCGGTTGATTCATGGTTCGTGGGATTAGCAGCAGCAACGCTGCTCGGCGCTGTCTTTGGCGTCAGCGGTGGTCTATTGAGCAAATGGGGGACCCGGTATGGCGTCTTCTGGATGACCCTTCAGCCAATGTTAGGCGCTAATCTGGCTCGCACTGGTAGTGAAAGTGCCACCAGTGGTTTTGTCGGCGGCATGTTTGGCCTGTTTATGTTGGCGATCTTCACTGGCCGAATGCCTGGAAGAAAAACTATTTGGGGAATCATCGCGACAATTGCGCTAGCCTTCATAGGCCTAAGCACTCTACCGCTCATTGTTGACTTGCCTGAACCAATCATTCGCATCGTCCAGTTTCTGCGTGGAGAATCAGGCATATTCGTTTGGACAGTAGGTCTACCGCTATTTTGGCTTGTCCTGTCCTGGAGATCCGAGCCACCAGCCTGGCGCCTGACTACACAGGTCAAGAACGAAACTATCATGTGTGCGTGCGCAGGGGCGATTGGCGCAGTGCTGGGTATGGCCCTTGTCCTAATCCTTACCTATTTGGTGCAGACCTTCATCAGGTAAGCATTGCTTATCGATGGACTTCGAGTAGCGCATCGCGTTCTTCGATTACCCATACGCAATCACGAACTCGCCCGTGCGGCCCAGCTTCACTTGGTCTGGCCCGAAGCCTTCCGGCAATAGCTTGGCCGCTTGCACCGCGCGATTGAACGCCTCGTTGTCTTCCAATCCCAGCGACTTCAGCACCGGATTGTGAATGAACTTGAGATGCCGTTCGGCAGTGTGCAGGCCAGTCTTCGCGACGGCGTGAATGAAGTTGCGCGCATTGGGAATGAGCCGCAGCGACGGCATCTTGAACCCGCCGAACACTTGCTGCATCACATCGAGCGCCTTTTCCGGCATGTACTTGAGGTGCGTCAACACGATCTGCAGGAAGATGCCGTGATGGGCGATCTCGTCCACGCCCACGATGCGGAACGCCTCTGACGCACCGACTTCGTAGCCGCGCGCCAACTCTTCTTTGGTGGGTTTGTCGGGTAAACCGTATTCGCTGCGGATGCGGGCGCGTGTTTCCTGATAGTTGAAGAAGGTAGCGCGTTCCTGCACCATCGCGTACACCGTGACGCCCAGTGGATTATCGGCTCCGGCATGGTTCTTGATCGTCCAGCGGTGCTGCTGGATTTTATCGCAGTAATCCTTGAGCTGCTCTTCAGTCCGCACGCCCGAATGCAGTAGCGTCATCTCCCACGACACACCATGCTTCATTTCTTCTGCGCCCCACTGCAATTGCAAGTTGCGGCGCGTGCGATTGTTGCGGAACATCTCCAGACCTTCTTCCACGTAATCGCCGACATATTCCTCAATGCCGAGGAAACCCTCGATCAAATTGACCGTCTCGGCGCTGAGCCGCTGGCCGAACTCTTTCATTTCCTTGATTGGCAGATCGTGCCATGGCGACCAGCGCCGCGTCTTCATGGCCTTGCCGAAGTAGTCGATGAAGTGCTGCAAGCATTCTTTATCGATGGCGAGCTGGCGAGCAGCCTGTGTCCACGGCCCACGGACGATGGTCGGTAAAGCGAATTTGTGGCCGTCGGAGGCGGCATTGGTTGAATTGGTCATGTCTCTTCTTCCTGGTTGAACTTGGTTGGGCAACGAGAGGCGCCACCATATTATTGTAGCACACATCTTCTTTATTCGTTGTGACGCAGGAACAGTAGGATGACTACTTCAGGGTACCGCGGTTTTCATAAGGTCGTCCGGCTATATCGGCGGTGCGCCGGCGGCCGTCGGCAGCTGGCGGCTGGCGCATTACGCATCCAACGTCAATGGACTTTGTTAGAACTTCGTTTCAGAGGTCTAAAATCAATTGACAAGCGAGAGGAAACTTCATATACTAATCATGCAGGGAGCTCTAAGAAATTGGAAAGCACCTTCATTGAAGCAGAAACCAAAGCAGAGTGTTAGAAAGCCCGAAACAAAAGTGATAGGAAACTATCATGGGATCTAAAACAAAGCAGCGGTAGAAGCACTCTCACAGTTAAGAAGCTTCAGAAGTAAATCAGAAAGATGTTTTACGCTGAATAAAACATCAAGTAAGAGAAGCAGAAGAACGGTGAGAGAAATCAGAAGGCAATTGCCAAAACTCTTGAAACTATGCAAATAGTAGCGGGAGTGAAAGCACAAGCCAGAAAGAACAATGAGGAAGGCTGGAAGGTTACTCAGGGCCCCTGTATTTTTGTGGATAGAAGCGCTCCTGGTTCTTACCAGGAGCGCTTGTTTGTTCAGTCCCAATTTGTATTACGGCGTATCGGCCTGGCGCGCCAGGCCAGTATGACTCAACTCGTGGCCGCATTCTGAAAGACGGCCGGCTTCAGCAATCCGACAAACGGCAGATTGCGATACCGCTCTCGATAGTCCAACCCGTATCCCACCGCAAAGCGATTGGGCAAGTCAAATCCCTTATACTTCAGCGGAATATCGATCAGGCGATGTTCTGATTTATCGAACAACACACACACTTCCAGACTGGCCGGCTGGCGCGCTTGCAGATTCCTCAAAATGTAGTTCAGAGTCAGGCCGGTATCAATCACATCCTCCACAAATAGCACATGCCGCCCAATGATAGGGAGTTCCAGGTCCTTCACCAGCCGCACGACGCCGCGCTGACTGGCTTCAGGCGAATAGTTGGATACGGCGATAAAATCAACCTCGATCGGAATGGTGATGGCTCGCAACAGATCGGCCATGAAGAACACCACGCCTTTGAGCACGCCGATCAGCAATGGATTCTGACCGGCGTAGTCGCGCGAGATGGCTTGCCCGATTTCGCCGACGCGCCGCTGAAGTTCCTCGGGCGAGATGAGCATCTCGCTGATGTCGGAGGCCAATTCGCCGTAATCGGCTACAGGGCTGCGGGTTATATTTCTTTCTCCTGCGCGGCCGCGCCTCCATTCTGCCCGGCGCTTTTCTCCAGTCCGTACTTGACTTCTAAGTCCCGCATTTCGCGCCGCTTGAAGAGCTTGATGTTCACCTCAGGATAGAGTTCCTTTAAGCGTCGCAGCTTGCGATTCTTGTGTGTCGACAGGCTGGGGCGGAGGGTCGTCAATTCGATGTAAAGATCCTGCTCTGGCAAGTAGAAATCTGGTGTAAAAGCCTCCACGACCTTGCCGGCGGCGTCCCGCTCCAGGGGAAAGGTCCGGGGTTCGTATTCCCATTTAATGCCATAGAAGTCGAGAATACCGGCAAATGACTCCTCAGCAGGATGAACAAACTTTGGGCGTTGAGGCTCAGTCGAGGTCAAAGTTGGCTTCCTGTTTTGGCGGATGGTCACTAGCAAGCTGGCGTTGACGAAGTGACAGGGTCTGACAGATCAACGTGGCGGCCATATCCGACGTCGTCCGGCTGGTGTTGATGACGAGATCGTAAAGTTCGGGATCATCCCAGTGAACGTGGTAAAAGCGCTTCAAGTAATTACGGCGGCTGCGATCGCTGGCCTCGATCTGAGCGAGTGCGCCTTCGATCGAGATATTGTGAGACTGAGCGATCCGCGCGGCTCGAACGGGGGTCGGGGCAATGAGCCGGATATGTACTGTATCGGGCTGATCGCGCAAGATCACCTGGCCGGCTCGCCCCAGGATGACGACATTGCCCGCCGTAACCAGTTCTTCCATCACCTGCTGAACGGCCTGGCAATAAGCCTCGCTCGCCGCACGTGAAGGGCGCAGCCCCAACAGCCCCAACTCGTCGATGGCGGCCAGCGCCACCTCAGGAGCGCCCGCCTGGCGAGCGGCCTGGTTGATCAAATCGCGCCACACCAGACGATAGCCCAATCGATCAGCGACGAGGCGGGCCACTTCGCGGCCCATACTGCCCAACTGTCGAGAAATCGTAATTACGGCCATCGGCTTATCCCTGCCAGGAGCAATCCATCACGACCCAATAAATTATAGCATTTCCGCCCGGCAACCCGGGCAGGTGATCGGTCGTGCAGCGCAGTTGCATCGCCGTCGTTCTCTGGTACACTTGCGACCTCATGATCACCACCCTCATCTTCGATCTCGACGAAACTCTTTACCCGCGCAACGCCGGCCTGATGCAGGAAATCGGTGCGCGGATTCTGCGCTATTTGATCGAGCGGCTGGGCCTATCGGAAGAGCAGGCCCGTTTCCAGAAACAAGACTACTTTCAGCGCTACGGCACCACGCTGCGCGGCTTTATCGTCGAGCGGCCCGACATCGATCCCGAAGACTATCTGCACTTTGTGCACGACATCGACCTAACGGCTTACCTTGGCCCAAATCCAGCGCTGGCTGAGATGCTGCGTTCTTTACCGCAGCGCAAAGTTATCTTCACCAACGCCAACGTCGAGCACGCGCAAAATGTGTTGAAGATACTGGGCTGCGCCAATCAATTCGAGCGCATCATCGACGTGCGCGCGGTGAACTTCGTCAGCAAGCCCGATCCGCGCGCGTATGAGTGTATCCTTGACATCATCGGCGCGCGCGGTGATGAATGTGTGTTGATCGAAGACAACGCCCGAAATCTGCGACCCGCCAGAGCGCTGGGCATGACGACGATCCTGGTGGACAACAGCGAGTGCCAGGAAGTGGATTACTGTGTGCGGGACATTCTCGCCGTAAAGGGCGCGATCGAGCAGGCGATGGCGGGACAGCGGGACGGAGAGACAGCGGGATGATCGACAAGACGATTTCTTTGACCGAAGCTGCGGCGTTAGTCACAAGCGGTGACACGCTGGCGCTGGGCGGGATGAATCTCTATCGGCGGCCGGTGGCCTTCGTGCGCGAGCTGCTGAAGACCGATGTGCGCGATCTGACGCTGCTGTGCTTCACGGCCTCGTATGAAAGCGATCTACTCATCGGCGCGGGCAAGGTGCGCGACATTCGCACGTGCTACTGCGGTCTGGAAGCGTTTGGCCTGGCACCGATGTTTACGGCCTTAGTCACACGCGGCGATTTGAAGGTGATCGAAGAAACTGAAAGCAGTCTGGCCTTTGGCCTGCGAGCCTCACTGGCGGGCGTGGGCTTTATGCCGGGTCAGGGCTGGATCGGCACGGACATGCTGAAGGTGCGGCCCGACGTGAAAGTGATCGACGATCCGTACATGGGCCACCCCGTCGTCGCTTTTCCGGCGGTGATGTGCGATGTGGCGGTCGTTCACGCGCCGATCGCCGATCGGTTTGGCAACGCCCGCCTGAAGGGCAATCTGGCCGTCGATCAGGAAATCTCGATGGTGGCGAAGCGCGTGATCGTTACGGCGGAGGAAATCGTTGACGAGCTCACCGCCCCGATCGAGTTGACGGGCCTATCGGTGACGGCGGTTGTTCACACACCGCGCGGCGCGTGGCCCACGTCGTGCTATCCCGGCTACGCGGTGGATGGCGAAGAGATTTTGCGGTATATCGATGCCTGCGCGGCCAATCGATTTGAGGAGTATGCCCGCGCACTGATTGAGTGTTAGTCCTGCGTGGGCAGCGTAAAGCTAAATTCGCTGCCCGCGCCGATCGTGCTGGACACGGCCACCTGCCCGCCCAGTTTTTCCACGATACGCCTGACAATGGACAGGCCCAGCCCGTGACCGGTGGCGCGGGCCTGATCGAGCCGCTCGAACTGCGTGAACAGCCGCGCCTGATCGGCGGATGATAGGCCGCGCCCGTTGTCGCGCACCCAGAAGCGCACAAAGCCGGTCGCCATCGGCGTCGCGCCCAACTCCACACGCGGCGTCTGGCCAGATACACCGCCATATTTG
>JAUQXD010000410.1 GCA_030834835.1 Thermoflexales bacterium
TACCCAGGTTGGTGTACGCTGGGTGAAGTTTAGTGCGGCTGACACAAATCTGGCCGGGTCAGTCTTGTCACATGGCTGACCCGGATGTGAAAGGATGAGCAATGCAAACGCGATTGTCATTGAGGCCAGGCCAGAAGGGAACCAAGAAACTGGTCGTCGAGTACGGCGATAGGCTGGTGGCGGTGCGCTACCGGTACGACGCCGAGCGCCAGCGGCGATATAAGACCGTGGAATTGGTCGTGGAAGAATCGCCCTGGTCGCCGCGCATCAGGCTGGAATCTGACGCCGCTGAGGCCGGCCCAGGCTAACAGAAACGGGTTATCCACACCGCTTGCTGGCATACGATATGCAGTGCGCCGGACGAAGAACGTTCTTCGTCCGGCGCAGTTGTTTACACAGGGTGATTCGGCCTGATCGCTGAGCCTGACAACGATCAGGCCGAATCGCTGAGGAGGAAGGACTTTTGCTTGAAGGTTACTGCGCGACCAGCGGCGCGAGCTGCGTAGCGATCATCTCGGGCGATAAGCCGCCGACATGGATGTATTTCACGGTGCCGTCACGCCCGACAAGGATCGAGGTGGGCAGGCCGCTGACGCCCAGACCATTCAGCACGGCCTTGCTCGGATCGACCAATGCCGGGAACGTAAAGCCCATTTGTTTGATGAAACTCGCGACCTCCGGTTGTGATTCGCCCGAATTGATCGCGAGGAGTTCAAAGCCTTCAGCCTGGTGCTGCAGATAAAAGGCGTGCAGGTCGGGCATTTCAGCCCGGCACGGCGGGCACCACGTGGCCCACGCATTGATCAAGACGGGGCGGCCTTTGTAATCGCTCATCTTGTGCGCTACGCCGTTGATGTCGGTCAGGGTGAAGTCGGCGATCGGTTGGCCGATCTTGGCCGGGCCGATGCTGGCATTCGGTGTGGCCGAGAACGACAGCGCCAGCACCACGCCGATGATCGCGATCAGTCCGCCGATGATGGCGATGCTTTGCGCCTGTGCCTTGCGGCGCGCGGCGGCCTGCTGCTGTTTGCGCGCCTCGCGCGACGTCGTCTTCGATGCGATCATATTGACCTCGCCAACGCTACTTAGCCCAATCGACCGCGAGTTGCTTGCGTTGATGCAACTGCTTTTCCACAGCCATGGCCGCAATCGCGCCTTCGGCCGCGGCAATCACCGCCTGCTTGACGTGATTGCACAACACATCGCCGATAGCGAAGACGCCGGGCAAGGCCGTTTGATATTCTTTGTCTACGATCAAACAGCCGCTCTCGCTGGCCGGCAATTGGCCGCTCAGAAAATCGGTGACGGGTTTGCCACCCTGCAAGTAGATAAACGCACCCGTAACGGGAATGACTTCTTCCAGTTGGCCGCGCTGCGCCACGCGCACTGCTTCCACGCGCGACGCACCGATCACTTCACGCAGGGCCGTGCCCGCGTGCAACACAACTTTAGGATGCGAAGCGAGTTCCTCAATCAACTGTGCGTCGGCCTTAAGCGCAGGTGTCGGCGAGAGGAAATGCACCTGCCGCACAAACTTCGTCAGGAACAACGCTTCCTCGATCGCTTCGTCGCTGTTACCGGCCACCATCACGACCTGATCGCGGAAGAAGGCGGCATCGCACGTGGCGCAGTACGATACGCCGCGCCCCAGCAGTTCATCTTCGCCCTTGACGCGCTGCCCGCGGCCCATCGACCCGGTAGCGATGATAACCGATCGGGCAGTGTACGTGCCGCCGTTGGCGAAGACCGTTTTGGGTTCGCTTGTCAAATCGACGGCCTGTACTTTGTCTTGAGCGAACTTCGCGCCGAAGGTTTCGGCCTGCTGGCGCATGACCTTCAACAGTTCCGCGCCGCTGATCTCGCCCGCGACGCCGGGATAATTGGCAATCTTCGCGGTGAGACCCAGCGCACCCGCCGTCAGCCCTTTGTCGATAACGAGTGTTTTGAGATCGGCGCGGGCCGTATAGAGCGCGGCGGTTGCGCCGCCTGGCCCGCCACCGATGATGACGACATCGTACTGCGTGTCGGTGTTGGAGTTGAGATCGAAATTGAGATTCATCAGTCATTCACCCGATAAGGCATATTTGAGACATCCTGCAAAAACAGCCTCACGCTAAGCCGCAAAGCCGCCAAAGAATCTTGAGGTTTTCTTGGCCACTTAGCCGCTTTGCGTGAGAGAACTGTTTTTCGAGATCGTCTTTAGTTGAGCGACATTGCCCACTCGGTGCGCAGACGGCCCATCTCGGCTTGATCCAGCACCTTCAACACTTCAGTCAGCAGATGTGCTTCAGGCACCGCGCCTTCGACGTGGATCACGTCTTCAATGACGGTGCGCGGCACGCCGTAGACTTGATACTTGTTGGACAATTGCGGGAACTCATTGGCTTCCACCATGTCGGCGGTGATCAGGTCGCTGGCCATAGCCAATCGATGCGCCAGCACGACCGCACGCGGACAATACGGGCAGGTGGGCGTGACGTACACTTGAATGTGAACGGGCTGCGTCAGGCGCTTCAACTCATCCAGTGTTGCGGCGTTCAATCCCGTCTCGCGGCGGCTGACCATCAGCAGGTCTTCGATCAGCGTGCTGAATTCATAGCCGGACGGCACGCCATATAAACGAATGCCGTAGTCCTTCGGCGCGGGGCCGTCGGCCAGAATCGCCATCGCCGGAAGCTTGTCGATACCATACTGATCGGCCAGGGCTTTATCCGCGACAAAGTCGCGCACTTCCACCGTGATCTGGCTAGACAGTGCGGCCACTTCTTCAACGATCTGGCGGGCTTCCGTGCAATATTCGCATTCCAGCGCGTCGACGGCCAGGCCGCTCTCGCCCTGTGTAAACACCACGACCTTCACCGGATCGGCCATACCCGCTAAAACCTCGCGCACTTGATCTTGAACTTCGGCATTCAACAGAGACATGGAGTTGCTCCTGCATCAGTATGATTTTTTGAGCCGGGTGGCCCATTCAGTTTCTTAGATGCAGGTACAGGCGGAACGTGACAAGCGAGTAGCGAGTCAGCGAATCAGCGTGTTTGACCCGGGCGGGTTTTGGGCCTAAGATCACTCTTAGCCAACGGGCGGAGCCGATGGAGACACGTTTGTGTGAGGCTCGCCCTTGTTACGAACTCCACCACACCCTCGACCACGTAGCCGCTGGTTGACACTCGCCGCCATTTTGCCTGTGATAGGCGGGGTGATCTTTGGCTTCCATTGGCACATACCGGCCTCAGTTGAAGCGGCGCAATTGCCCACGCTGACACCCACGCCCGATCGGCTGGCGACGCCCGTCCTGCCGCCTTCGCCGCAGCCGCGCGACTTCGGTCAACAGGTCTACTACCTCAATTGCATGCCGTGTCACGGCGATGTGGGTCAGGGCTTAACCGACGAATGGCGCGCGGTGTGGGAAGAGGATCATCAAGACTGTTGGGCCAGCGGCTGTCACGGCGGGCGCGCAGGCGACGAGGGCTTTCCGGTGCCGCACACGATCCCGGCCGTCATCGGTGCGCCGCCGATTTTGGGAAACTTCCATACCCCTGAGGAACTGTACGACTATCTGCGACTGACGCATCCGCCGCAGCGGCCCGGTGCGTTGAGCGACACGGACTATCACAATGTGACGGCGCTGCTGTGGGAAGCGAGTGGTCGATCAATTTCCAGGAGCGATCAACCTGCGCCGAATCCCGCACTGCCGATTGGCTTTGGCTTACTCGTGATCGTGTTGATCGTGCGTTTTGCGATCAAACGTCGCGGGCGATCGACAGCGTAAACCAGAACGTGCTGCCCGCGCCCGATTGGCTGTCCACCCCGATCGCGCCGCCCATCGCTTCGACCAGACTCTTCGTGATCGCCAGGCCCAGGCCGCTGCCGCCGCTCGATCGGGCGCGCGATCGATCGCCGCGATAGAACCGATCGAAGACGTGCGGCAAATCCTCGGGCGGAATGCCTTCACCGGAATCGATCACGCTGACGCGCACACGATCCGCCGTGGTCGTCACTTCTACTGCAATCGATCCACCTGTCGATGTATGCCGCAGCGCATTGCCCACGAGGTTGCGTATCACTTGCCCAACCCGATCGCTATCGGCTAGCACCAACAGCAGTTGATCGGGAAATCGCGCGCTCAGCGTGATCGCCTGCGTTTCCGCCGCCACGCCGAAAGTACTGATCGTCGCTTCGATCAGCGGCCGCAGATCGATCGGCAGCGTATTCAACTTCAATTGTTTGGCTTCCGCCAAAGCGAGTTCGCGCAGGTCATCCACTAATCGTTGGAGCAAGCGCGTCTCATCATACAAGGTCGCGATCTCTTCACGCTCCAGCGGATACACGCCGTCCAGGATGGCGCGCAAATTGCCCTGAATCACGGTCAGCGGCGTGCGGAGTTCGTGCGCCACGTCGGCCATGAGGTTACGGCGCAGAGCCTCGGCCTGTTGCAGCGAGTCGGCCATATCGTTGAAGGCCGTCGCCACGTCGGCCATTTCCTGCGTGCCGTTGACGGCCACGCGCTGATCCCACTGATGCGCGGCAAAAGCGCGCGCTGC
>JAUQXD010000036.1 GCA_030834835.1 Thermoflexales bacterium
GAGCAGCTGGTGGTGCCGCGCAGTACGCTGCCGCCGAACGCGCGCGCCGGCGATGTGGTCACCGTCAGCGTGCCAATGCCGAAACCGGGCATGACCTCCGCGCAAGCCGCATCCACCGCGCCGTCGATCGAGGTCGATGCTGACGAGACGGCGGCGAGTAAGGAACGCATTCGAAACCTGCTCGACGACATCTTCAAGAAGTAAGCGGCCGGTCAGTGTCATTCCGAAGGAGCGTTCTTTTCCGCGACTGAGGAATCTCTCGCGCGGGAAGGGGGCTTGATCTGCCCGGCCAGAGATTCCTCGCTTCGCTCGGAATGACACGGCAGGTGCAATGTAACACGCTGCACCTGCGCACGAAGCCCGCTCTGCTTCTGTTGAGGCTTAAAAACAAGCCCCGCGAAAGATCAGTTGCCACGCGCCGCTGCGCTATGGTATTATTCGTTCATGAGCGCGACCACCCTCCCTACTCTGCGTAAAATCAAACCCACGACGCGTCTGCCGTGGGCGTTTGTTATTGTGCTGGGCCTGGCTACGCTGGCCGTGGTCGTACTGCTGGGCTTCATCTTCTTTCAGGTCGTGTACGCCTTTCACGTGCTGCCCAATGTCCGCGTGTGGAACGTCGATCTGAGCCATCAGTCATTGGATGAAGCCGCCGCCAACCTCGAACAACAGCTGGCGATCAAGTTCAACAACACCACGCTCGAACTGACCGACGGCACCCAACAGTGGCTCGCGACGCCGGTCGATCTGGGGCTGCGCCTCGACGCCCGCGCCACGGCGCAAAATGCGCTCGATGTGGCGCGCGGCGATGCCGGCCGGCAATTCGACACCGCGCTGGGCGGCGTGAATCTGCCGCCGAGTGTGGTCTTCGATCCCGCCGTGGCGCAGGCGTTTTTGACCCGCCTCGCGCAGCAGATCGATCGCGCGCCCATCGACGCCGGCTTGCAGCTCAACGCCCTGACCGTGATCACCACACCGTCGCAGCTCGGGCGCGTGCTGGATGTGACCCGCACGCTGCCGATGCTGGCCGAAGCGGGCCGCGCGCTGGACAAGACGACGCGCCTCACGCTGCCGATCGAAACACTGCAACCCACCGTGCGCGACACCTCGGCCGCCGCGCTGCGGCTGCAAAATGTGCTCAACAGCAACCTCACGCTCGATCTGGAGAATCCACTGCCCGGCGAGCCAACCAGTTGGGATTTGACGCCGCCGCAGTTGGCCGCGTTGATCACCACCGAACTGGCGCCCGATGGCAGCGACATCACGATCGAGTTCAATGCGGATTTGCTGTACGCCGGACTGGCCGATCTGGCCGCGCAGATCGATCGGACGCCCGAGGACGCGCGCTTTATCTTCAACGACGACACGAAACAACTGGAAGCGATTCAGGCCAGCAAAGTCGGCCGCACGCTCAACATCACCAGCACGATCGAGCGGATGAACGCCGCACTGGCGCGCGGCGAGCGGCGCGTGAAGCTCGACGTGGTCGTTCAGCAGCCGGATTTCCCCGACACGGCGAAGGCGGCCGACTTGGGCATCACGCAGTTGATTGCGACCGGGCAGACGTTCTACGCCGGGTCGAGCAAAGAGCGCATGACTAATATCGGCGCGGCGACGACGCAGTTCCAGGGCGTCCTCATCAAGCCGGGCGAGACGTTCTCGTTCAACAAATACCTGGGCGATGTGAGTCTGGACAAAGGCTTCGCCGAGGCGCTGATCATCTTCAACGGCCGCACGGTGACGGGTGTGGGCGGCGGCGTGTGCCAGGTCAGCACGACCGTGTTCCGCGCAGCATTTGAAGCGGGCTTCCCTGTTATCGAGCGCTGGCCGCACGCTTATCGCGTGGGCTGGTACGAGAAGGGCTATGGCCCCGGCCTCGACGCGACGGTGTTCAGTCCCGACGTCGACTTTAGATTTAAGAACGACACACCCTACCATTTGCTGATCGAAGCGTATGCTAATGATGCGGCTGGCCGGTTGACGTTCAAGTTCTACAGCACGCCCGACGGCCGGCAAGTGGTCGTCTCCGCACCCGTTGTCGAGAACGTTGTGCCGCATCCGCCCGACAAATACGAAGAGGACCCAACGCTGGCCGCCGGCGTCACCAAACAGGTCGATTACGCCGTCGATGGCGCGGATGTCACCGTCAATCGCACCGTGACGCTGAACGGGCAGGTGATCTCGCAGGATCGCGTCTTCACCCGGTATTTGCCGTGGCAGGCCGTGTTCATGGTGGGCACCGGCCAGTAGATTTTGGAAGGATTCACTTACATGCGCATGCGCGCGCAC
>JAUQXD010000411.1 GCA_030834835.1 Thermoflexales bacterium
GGTGTCATCGTTGAGCAGGATACGAATGTGATCGACTGTGCCTTTGGGCAGCAGCTTATGGCTGGCACGATGTTGATCGACCGTCATGACTTGTCCAGCTGCGTGACGACCCTCACCCTGCCCCTCTCCCTTCAAGGGCGAGGGAACAAAGCGCACATCAAAGATCGTGGTGCGATTGTCGGCGTAACGCTGCCGCTTCAGGCGATGCAGTGCATCGTTCACATCGTCGCCGCGCCGATCGAGAAAATCGAAGACGCGCTCCAGCCACAGCAGTGGAACTTCGGTGTGCACGTTGTGGCCGACGCCGGTTGGAATCCACGCCTCCGCTTCAGGGATGTGCTGCGCGATGAACTGCGCATGTTTCATCGGCGCGTTGACGCGATCGACTTCGCCCTGAATGACCAGCACCGGGCGCTCTACATTTGATAATTGCACAGGCGTGTAGTTGGGTTCGCTGATGATCTCACGCACAGTTACGTGCAGCAGTTCGCGCCAGTACTCGGGGCCGTGCGTCGCGCCGTGCAGCGCGATCAGCTCGTTCATCCAATCGGGATCGAAGATGGCGGGTTCGTTGTCGATCAAGTCCTGGCTGACGTAGGCGTTGGCCGCCTGCAGAATACACGTCTGCACCACTTCGGGATGTTCCAGCAGGGTAACGAGCGCGACGTTGCCGCCGTTGCTGTGCCCGATCAGGTGGGCGCGCTCGTAGCCCAGGGCGCGAATCAATGCGGCCACATCGTCGGCCAGTTCTTTGAACGAGTAGCTGTGCGTGCTTTCGCTCTGACCGTGCCCCCGGCAATCTGGCACGATGACCCGGAAACGCACGCCGTTTCGCGGCACGGCCAGTAACGGCACAAGCGCGTGCCAGTCGGCCCGGCCCGTCCGCGGCGCGCCGTGGATCAACACAATCGGGGCACGATCAGCCTGATCGTCCCCGAAGGTTTCGTAGTACAGTTGAACACCGTTGATTAGAGTGTGTGGCATAGCCTTGCCTGATCCCTAATCCCTAATCCCTGATCCCCGTTCCCTGTTCCGGCGCGGGCGTGTCACAATCGAGAGCAGCGTCGCAACGCCGACAAAGATAATCAGGCCGATCCATAAGCCAGTGTTGTCGCCGTCGGGCGGCGCAGGTTGATCGGGCTTGGACAGGCCGCCGTGCAAGTTGATGGCGGCCAGGGCGTTGATATTGAGTTGAACGCCCGCTGACACGATCTGGTTTCCTTCGAGCAGGAATGCGGTCAGATTCACGTATTGCGTGTCCGTCAACGAACCGGGCGCATTGAATGGCATCGCGCCGCGAATGTACCCATACAGGGCCTGCGCCGTTTGGAATTTCGCCAGCGCGCCGGGACCAATCAGCATCGGAATGGTTATCGGCAGTGTGAAGCCGTTGTCGTACGGTCGCGGGCCATGACAGCCGGACTTCCAACAATTCACATCTTCGGGTGGATATTGTCGATTGCGAAATTCATCAGTCAGGCCCTGGCCTGCGTCGCCGTGACAGGGCATGCAATAGACGTAGAAGGTGTTAGCGCCATTGCCGCCTTGCGTGGGCGGTGTGGCCGTTGGATTGGAGAACGGCGTGCGCGTCGGGGCCGCCTGCGTCGGGGCGGGTTGAGCGATGGATTGCGCCCCGACTCGACTGCTAACCGAAAAGAGACTTAACCACAACGCGCCCAGCGCGATCAGCGCCACCAGACCGATCGGGCGGGCGCGGCCCCAACGTCTATCACGCCACCAGTCATTCATCAGCAAACCCGGTCACCTCATCGATAAAACGATGATCGATCAACGCCGCCAATAACACAAATGGCCTCTCCCAGGTCAAGCAGGAGAGGCCATTGATTGAAACGATCGGTTGATTTAGCGGGTCTTGCGCATGCGCGGGTCGAGAATGTCGCGCGCCGCGTCACCCACCAGGTTCCAGCCGAGCACGAACAACACCAGCGTCATGCCTGGAAAGAATACGATGTACCAGTATTGATCCAGCGTGGTGATCCAGTTGCGGGCAAACGAGAGCAGCTGCCCCCAGTCGGCATAGCCCTGCTCCGCACCCAGACCCAGGAACGAGAGCGCCGCAAACGTCAACACGTAGGTGCCAATATCGAGCGAAGCCACCACCAGCGTCGGGAAAACGGCGTTGGGGATGATGTGCTTGGTCATAATGCGGAAGTCTTTGGAGCCGACCGCGCGTGCGGCCATGACGTAATCGCGCTCGCGCACCGAGAGGATGTCGCCGCGAATCAGGCGCGAGTAGCCCATCCAGCCAAAGATAATGATGGCGATGCCGGCCGTTATCAAACCCGCGCCGCCGATACCCGCTTTACCGCCGATAATGGGCTGCAAGATCGTCGCCGCCGTCAGTGCCGCCATCAGGAACGGGAAGGTCATAAAGACCTCGGTGATACGCTGAAGTACCAGGTCAACTGCCCCGCCGTAGTAAGCTGAAAAGGAGCCGATCAGCACCCCGATCACCAGCGTCACAAACGTGATGATCATGCCGGCAAGGAAAGCCGTGCGTGTGCCCCACACGACCCCGTAGTAGATGTCCCAACCGCCCGAGGCCACACCAAACGGATGCGTCCACTGGTCAAGGCCCGTCAACGGCTTCCACCAGAACGGCAGCGGCGGGGGGTTTTTGGCCCAGACCGTACCCGGCGGCATAGGCACGGTGCCAAAGCCGTCGCGCGGAATCTTCATAGGATCGCGTGAGCTCACCGGCGGCGGAGCGAGGAGTGGCGCAGCCAACGCCACAAAGATAAAGAAACCCAACAAGATAAACCCGCTGATCGACAGCCGGTTGGACAGCATCTGCTTGGCGATGCTGGGTGGTTTTCGGCTGGCCGGAATCTCATCCAC
>JAUQXD010000037.1 GCA_030834835.1 Thermoflexales bacterium
GATGTAGTCACACGCCGCGCGCTGCAACCCCACTGTTTCGATGCGCTGTCCCGCCGATTCGGGCAAAGTGCCCGGCTCGGCCACATAGGCGTGAAAGAGTTCGCTCAACAGCCGATCGGCTTTGGTCTGCATCCGCGTCACACGATAGTGGCGATACATCCGGCTGTAGAGGAAATCTTTCAGGCCGCGATTGATCTGTTTGAAGTCGTCGCTGAAGCCGATGACATTGCGATCGAGCGCCTGCAAATCCGCGATCGATATCACGCCGGCCGCAGCCAGGCGCTGATCGGTGGCCTGCGCCACATCGCTTACTTCCAGGCCGATCAGGCGGCGAATCAGGCGGTGCCGCCACAGGTCGGTGAACTCGCGGCCATCCCAGCCGACGCTGCGTTTCACGCGGTCCCAGAGATCCAGCCCGTCGAGATCGCGCGGCAAAAACAGGCCCGCCCGCAGGCCGTCGTCCAGATCGTGCGCGTTGTAGGCGATCTCGTCGGCGGCATTGGCGATCTGCGCTTCCAACAGGCCGCGCAGGTGCGGTGAAAACTCCGCGGCATAACTCTGCGTGTCGTACTCCGTCTCGTGTTTGACGATGCCTTCGCGCACTTCGTAGGTGAGGTTGAGGCCGGGCCAGTTGGGATAGCGGCGCTCCAGCTGCTGCACGATGCGCAGCGCCTGCTGATTGTGATCGAAGCCGCCGTGCTCTTTCATCAGCGTGTTGAGGGCCTGTTCGCCGGAGTGCCCGAACGGCGGATGGCCGATGTCGTGCACCAGGCACACGGTCTCGGCCAGGTCTTCGTTTGCGCCCAGCGCGCGCGCCAGTGTCCGGCCGATCTGCGCCACTTCGAGCGTGTGGGTCAATCGGGTGCGGTAATAGTCGCCCTCCGTATTGACAAAGACTTGCGTTTTGTATTCGAGTCGCCGGAAGGCTGTCGTGTGAATGATGCGATCGCGATCGCGCTGATAGGCCGTGCGATAGGCATGCTCGTCTTCGGGATAGACGCGGCCCTGTGAGTTGCGGCTGCGCATGCCATATGACGCCAGCGCGCGATCTTCATTGGCTTCCAGAACTTCGCGGGTGATGAGCATCCTGTCCCCCTTCTGAGAACTTCACCGGTCTGCCAGAATATGATCTTGTGATCCTATCGGGCGTGTGTTACGATTGAAGGCGATGAATGGCTATCTGTTTGCCGATCTGTGTGAAGCCAACTCATCGGTCGACGCCCAGCCAGCGCTCGACTCAACTGTGATTCGCCGCGACGATGCCGTCTGTTGGATTTGCGGCGCAGCCAGCCTTGATGTGCACTGCAAAATCATCTGCAAAAACTGCGGTTTTATGCGCGACTGCAGCGACCCGTGATTACGGCGCGGCGGGCGTGCCGGCAGACGGGCGGGTCTGGTATTGCAGGCGGCGCATCCGCTCGGACAACTGCCCGTCGGTGAGTTGGCCGTCGGCCCAGTACTGCACTTCAAGGCCGGTCAGTTCCAGCACCAACCGTGTCGCGGGTTGCCCGGTCGGATCGGGCACGTCGACGCGCACCAGGTTGTACGGGCCGCAGTTGAGCCGGTGCAATTTCGCCGTCACACTGAACACGTCCCAGGCCGCCGCCGCATCTGGCCCGATCACATTGACGAATAACACCGAGTCGGTGATGGATACTGACGCGGCGACGCTCTGTTGACGCAAACCCAACGCCGCATTGGCTTCGCACGCCGCGCTGTTGTCGGGGCCGGGCGTTAGTGCCAGCGACGGCGGCAAATCGTTGGCGGTCAGCAGCAGCACCAGGCCGCCCAGCACCACCAGATTGAGTACGGCGATCACAACCACTGCGGTAATTTGCTTGCGCGACAATGAATTCGATCGAGATGAAGATGACATTGGTTGATCATAGCATGCCTGGGCAGGCTCGCCAAGTGACCGACTCGGTATCCGGTGTCGAATGGGCCATCCTCGAAACGGTCCTGTATTCCGATTT
>JAUQXD010000412.1 GCA_030834835.1 Thermoflexales bacterium
GCGCCCTGGCGATTGCCGCCGCCGTAGAGCCGAAGCCCTCGCCCAACTCTTTGGTGCGATTGGCAAAGTCCTGCGCATTGGCCTGCATCACTTCCTGCGGCGTACCGGCGGTGGTGCCCTCTTCCGGCACGACGATCGCCAGCACGATGTAGATTAAGAAGCCGCCGCCGCCAAACACCAGCAGCAGCAAAAACACCAGCCGCACCAGCGTCACGTCGATACTGAAATACTGGGCCAGCCCGCCGCACACGCCCGACACCATCCGGTCGGTCCGGCTTCGATACAGTCGTTTAGGTTCCATTGTGTTACCTCCTCAATTCAATGATTCACAGCCGCATTCAGCTGCTGCAATCGCTCCTGGGCCATGCGCGCCCGCTCGCTCAACACCAACGGCATGCCCGCCTGCAGGCCGCGCTCGGCCGCAAAGTCCACAATCTGCATGACCATCTCGCCGTGCGACAGGCCCTCGGCCTGCGCCGCCATCGACATCATCGATTCCGAATTGATGTCCGGGTTCGGGTTGACGTCGATCACATACGGTTCTTCGCCCCGCATCCGCACATCCAGCCGGGCGTAATCGCGATTTTGCAGCGCGCGATACGCCTGCACACAGGCCGTTTTCAGGCGCTGCCGCGCCGTTACCGTCAGCATCGGCGGACAGATGAAGCGCAGCCGCTGTTCCAGCACCGCCGTCATGTCGAATTTCAGATCGTAGGTCATCACTTGATCGCGCGGATCCGCGATCGAGTCGTACACGATCTCCACCGCCGGCAGCGCCACCGCGATCGTATTGCCCCAGACTGTCACGTGGAATTCGCGTCCTTCAATAAACTCCTCGACCAACGCCGCCGAGTTAAACGTGTCCCGCACATATTGGATCCGGCGGCGCAGTTCCTGCTCGTCGCACACCACCGCCTCGCGGTCGATGCCGTAGCTGCCATGTTGATTGATCGGTTTGACGATGGCGGGATAAATATCCCAGGCCAAATCGCCGGGGATGTGAACCACTTGACCTGCTGGCAGGGGTACTCCTGCCTCCTGCATCAGCGTGCGCGACACCTGCTTGTCTTCCGTCATGCGCAGCGTCCACGAACTGGCGCCCGTGTACACATAGCGCAGCGCATCCAGTTCATCGGTCACGCCCGCGTAGTCCCACGGCCGATCGGCATAGCCCTCACACCAGTTGAAGACCAGCCACCGGCACGGATCACAGCCACTGTTTTCCAGCACGGCCCGGACACTGTGATGCACCTGTGCCGTGCGCACCTCGCAACCGCAGGCCGTCAGCGCCGTCGTCACGCCGCGCAACTCGTCGATCGATTCCTGAATGTCGGCTTCATCCCAGGAGTTGTCGTGATTGTGCAGCACCATCACGCGCAATTGATCATCCGCCGTCATACCTGTCCTCTCATCTTCACGACGCCGGCCAGCGCTCCAGCGCGCAGTCCACGATGCGCGTCGCCAGCTGGCCGTACGTCCAGCCCAGCATCTTCGACGCGATGGCGTGATCTGATTCAAACGATAAGTCCGCATTCGGATTCACATCCAGCACCACCGGCTGCCCCTGCCGCAGCCTCAAATCAACGCGGCCATAATCGCGGCAGCCTCCCACCCGATAGGCCGCGGCGGCGACTTTAGCCACCTCTGCCTCAGTCGCAGCGTCCAGCGGCGCGGGGCACAAGAACTTGGTCAAATAATACGGCGCGGACGATTTATCGAACTTCGCTTCATTCGTGTAGATGCGATCGCGCATCGAACCGAACAACGAATAATCCACTTCCATCGGCGGCAGCATCACCACGTCCCGATTGCCGATCTGCGCGACGTGGATTTCGCGGCCGTCGATAAATTCTTCCACCAGCGCGGCCTCTGCGAATTCGTCCAGCACCCACTGCACCTGGCGCTTCAACTCAACCGGCGATTCCACCAGTGACGATCGTGAAATGCCGCAACTCGCGTGCTGATTGACGGGCTTGACCATCGCCGGAAAGATCGACCAATCGGCAACATCGTCGTCGGTGTACACCCGCCCGATCGGCATGGGCACGCCCGCCGCGATCAGCGCTTGCCGCACACGCCCCTTGTTCATCGACAGCCGCATGCGATCGGCATCCGCGCCGGTGTAGACGTAGCCCAGCGCATCCAACTCAGACACAATCTCCGTGTCCGTCCACGGCCGATCGACGTACTGCTCGCACCAGTTGAAGACCAGCCAGCGCTCAGGCGAATAGTGCGGGCAGCCGCCCAGTTCACGGGTGACGCTGTGACGCACGGTCAGCACGTCGGTCTGAAAGCCTTGCTCGATCAGGCCGTTCTGCATGCGCGCCAGTTCCAGCTGCACTTCGGCAATGTCTTCAGCCGTCCATGTGGCATCGTCGTTACTCAGAATCAAGACGCGGGCTGGATCAGATCGAATGGGCAAGGCCCCACTCCCACGATAAGTTGGGCGCATTGTAGCACAGACCTCGCGCCTTTGGCAGGGTCTTTGAGCCGACTTGCCCTACATCTTTGGAAGGAGAGGACGTATTGCGTGTTGCGTGGTGCGTGTTCGT
>JAUQXD010000413.1 GCA_030834835.1 Thermoflexales bacterium
GTGCCGCGCTTGATCGGTGTGATGCCATTCTGCGACCGTATCCTGGCAAGTCTTTGCTCTCGGTCATCTATCCCGATAGCGCATTCAGCATTCAGCATACAGCAAGTAGCGATCAGCAACACTTGCACCGCGCTGCGGATGCAGTGCAGGTGTCAGCAATCAACACTCAGCAATCCACAATTGATCAAACCGCTTTCACCCAGCCCGCACTGGTCGCCATCGAATATGCGCTGGCCGAACTGTGGAAGTCGTGGGGCGTTGAGCCAGCCGCAGTGCTGGGGCACAGCGTCGGCGAATACGCGGCGGCGTGCGTGGCCGGTGTGTTCAGCCTTGAAGATGGCTTGAAGCTGATTGCTGCGCGCGGCCGCTTGATGCAGCAGCTGCCGGCCGGTGGCGCGATGGCCGCCGTGTTTGCGACTGAAGCGGCGGTGCGCGCCGCGTGTGCATCCTATTCGAGTACGGTGTCATTCGCGGCCATCAACGGCCCAGACAACAGCGTGATCTCGGGTGTCGGCGCCGATGTGCAGGCCATCGTCGATCAGCTGCAAGGCCAGGGCATCAAGTCGCGACGTTTGATCGTGTCGCACGCCTTTCATTCCCGGCTGATGGATCCGATGCTAGACGAGTTCGAGCAGGTAGCGCGCACGATCGAGTTTCATGCGCCGCGCCTGCCCCTCATTTCAAATGTCACCGGGCGCGTCTGGCAGCCCGGCGAAGTGCCGGATGCCCGCTACTGGCGCGATCACGTTCGGGCGGCAGTGCGCTTTGCCGACGGCATCGAAACGCTGCATCAACAGGGCTTCGAACTATATCTGGAGATCGGCCCGAATCCCACGTTGATCGGTATGGCGCAGCGCTGCGTGCCGGAGGGTGTGGGCGTCTGGCTGGCTTCGCTGCGATCGGGCCAATCGGATTGGCGCACGCTCCTCAAGAGTGCAGGCACGTTATTCGCGCAAGGCGTGGCGATCAATTGGTCCGGCTTCGATGGCGAGAACGCGCGGCAGCGCGTGTCACTGCCCACTTATCCTTTCCAACACGACCGGTATTGGTTCGCCGCTGGCTCGCGTACCTCAGCCCGGCGATCACCCGGTACCTCTGCGATTCATCCGTTGTTGGGCAGCCGGCTGCGTTCGCCGGCGATCAAAGGCAGTGCGTTTGAAACGCCGCTTAGCGTGGCGGATTGGCCGCTGCTGGGCGAGCATCGCGTGTATGGCACGCCGGTGTTCCCCGCCACGGCTTACGTCGAGCTGGTGTTGGCGGCCGCGCGCGAGACTTTTGGCGACGGCGCGCACGCGCTTGAAGAGCTGGTCATTCAACACGCCCTCACCGTGCCGGATGACGAAACCCGCACCCTGCAAGTCGTGGTGTCGCCCGCGCAAGACGGCCTGGCCGATTTTCAGGTGTTCAGCGCCACCGCCGACTCGAATTGGCAGCTGCATGTGTCCGGTAAGCTGCGTTTATTCGCCGGGCTCGCTACACCCGTTGGCACGTTGGAGAGTGCGCGCTTACGCTGCCTGACCGACATCGCGCCAGCCCGGTTTTACGAGCGCATCGCGGAACGCGGGTTGGAGTACGGGCCGCACTTTCAGAGTATCCGGCGATTAACGATCGATCCGCAGCGCACGGAGGTTGTGGCGCAGATTCAACTGGCCGACGACTTTGCCGCCGAGACGAAGACTTATCGCTTTCATCCCGCGGTGCTGGATGCATGCTGGCAGGCGATCGGCGCGGCTTTTCTGATCGAGTCCAATCCCAACGACGATGCGATCTATTTGCCGATCAGCTGCGATTACATCAATGTGCAGCATGCGCCAGGCGGGGAAGTCTGGTGTCACGCCACAGTCCGGGCCGTGAACGGCACGAACCGTGAGATCATCAGCGCCGATCTACACGTGTTTGATGCGTCAGATCAACTGATCGCCAAGGTGCGTGGCTTGCATTTCAAACGTGCGCCGCGTGAAGCGCTGCTCTCGCGTCCCGTAAATTTTGATGACTGGCTCTACCAGATCGAATGGCGATCGGCGCTGCCTGGCGCTCAGCCTGTCACGCTGGCGAATAGCGCCTGGTTGATCTATGCCGACGAAAACGGCGCGGCGGTGGAACTGTCCCGGCAGCTGCAAGCGCGCGGCGCGGACTGTGTGCTGGTTCAACGCGGCGACGAATCGATAACGCCAGCCTTGCTGGCTCGATCTAATTGGCGCGGCATCCTGCATCTCTGGTCGCTCGATGCCGGGCACGCCGAAGCTGATCACAGCGGCCGCAGCGTGCTCCACCTAGTTCAAGCGCTGGCGCAAATGAAGCAGCCACCGCGTCTGTGGTTGGTCACACGCGGGGCGCAGTCCGTTCGATCGGGCGAAGAGGTCGCGATCGATCAAGCGCCGCTGTGGGGCCTGGCGGCGACGATCACGCTCGAACAACCTGAATTACACTGCGTGTGCATCGACCTTGATCCAGCGGCGTCGGTCGTTCAGGCCGCTCAAGCGTTGTTGTCGGAAATGACTTCAACGGATGGTGAAGATCGTATCGCGTATCGCGGCCGCGATCGTTGCGTGGCGCGTCTCACGCGTCACACCGCTCGCACTGCGCAACAGGCCGCGCCGTCTGCGGTTCAACTCACCCTTCCGTCACGCGGCTTGCTCGACAACCTGACGTTACAGCCCGTGATGCGCCGTACGCCCGGTCACGGTGAAGTGGAAATTCGCGTGCGGGCCACCGGCCTCAACTTCCGCGATGTGTTGAACGCCCTCGGCATGTACCCCGGTGACGCGGGCGCGCCGGGCAGTGAATGTGCGGGTGAGATCGTCTCGGTCGGCGACGGCGTGGATCATTTACACGTGGGCGATGAAGTGCTGGCAACGGCCGCGGGCAGTTTCAGCACATATGCGGTCACGCGCGCTGAATTCGTCGCGCCGAAACCGCCGACGATGACGTTTGAGGAAGCGGCCACGCTGCCCATCGCGTTCTTGACCGCACAGTATGGCCTGCACCAGCTGGCGCAGCTCACGAAGGGCGACCGCGTGTTGATTCACGCCGCGGCCGGGGGCGTGGGTCTGGCCGCCGTTCAGATTGCGCAGCGCGCGGGCGCGGAAATTTTCGGCACCGCCGGCAGCCCGGAAAAACGAGCCTATTTGCAATCGATCGGCGTGCCGCACGTGTTGGATTCGCGCACGTTGAGCTTCGCCGACGAGATCAGACATCTCACCAACGGCGAAGGCGTGGACATCGTCTTGAATTCGTTGGCGGGTGACTTCATCGCGCAGAGCGTCAGTGTGTTGAAGCCGCACGGCTGCTTCCTCGAAATCGGCAAGCGTGACATCTGGTCTGCCGAGCGTATGGCGCAGGTGCGGCCAGCGGCGGCCTATCACGTTTACGACCTCGGCGCAGTGATGCATGACGATCCAGCTTTGATTCAGGCGCTGCTGCGCGATTTGATGCAATCGATCGCACGCGGCGAGCTCAGGCCGTTGCCGTTGCGCGTGTTTGCATTGACCGACGCGGTTGAAGCCTTCCGCTTCATGGAGCGTGCCAGACACATCGGCAAGATCGTCGTGTCGCAACCGGCCGATCGGTCTTCGCGCCTGATCGCCATTCGCGCCGACGGCACGTACTTGATTACCGGCGGTCTGGGTGGGCTGGGTTTGCAGGCGGCCGGTTGGCTGGTCGAGCAAGGCGCGCGACACGTGATCCTGATGGGCCGACACGCGCCCTCGAGTGCGGCGCAAACTGCGATCCACGAACTTGAGCAACAGGGCGCGCACGTCATCGTCGCACAGGCGGATGTCTCACGGGCCGATCAAGTCGCGGCGACCCTATCAAGCATCGATCCGGCCACGCCACTGCGCGGCATCGTTCACACCGCCGGTATCATCGACGACGGGGTGTTGGTTCAGCAGACGTGGGAGCGTTTTGAAACGGTGGCCGCGCCCAAAGCGGGCGGCGCGTGGCAGCTGCATGCGTTGACGCAGAATTGTCCGCTCGATTTCTTTGTGCTGTTCTCGTCGATCGCGTCGGTGTTAGGCTCGATCGGGCAGGGCAACTATGCGGCCGCGAACGCGGCGCTGGATGCGCTCGCGCAACATCGACACGCGCACGGCCTGCCCGCGTTGAGCGTCAACTGGGGCGCGTGGAGCGACGTGGGCATGTTTGCCGCGTTGAGCGAGCACGATCGCGGGCGACGCCTGACGCAGGGGCTGCGCTACATTTCGCCCGCGCAAGGCCGGCAAGTCTTCACGCAGTTGTTGCAGTCCGACGCGCCCCAATTGATGGTATTGCCGATCGATTGGCGGCAGTACGATACGCGGCCGCCGCTGTTTGCCGAGATCCGGCCGGATGTGAAGCCGATCGAACCGGCGGCGCGATCGGCGGCCGCCATGACGATTGTGGCTAAATTGCAGGCCGCACCGATCAATCAGCGCCGATCGATCTTGTCGACTTATGTGCGTGAGCACGCGATCAATGTGCTGGGGCTTAGCGCCTCCTATCCGATCGATCCGCGTCAGCCGTTGAGCGAGCTGGGGCTAGATTCGTTGATGGCAGTCGAACTGCGCAACGCACTCAGCGCGGGCCTCTCACGCAGCCTGCCCGCGACGTTGTTGTTTGACTATCCGACCATCGACGGACTGGTGGATTTTCTGTCGAAGGAATTGCTGCCCGTTGAGACGCCACCGGTTCAATCGGGTGCGAGCGAAGAACGCGTGGTGCCTTCATCGGCCATTGATTTGACTGCGGACTTAGCTGCGTTATCGGAAGATGAGGCCGAGGCTTTATTGTTGCAAGAACTGGCCTCCGGCCAGCAAGGACGGCGTAATGGGTGAGCGGGCAGAGGGTTTATCGCCCTTAAAACAAGCGATTCTGGAGATTCGCGAACTGCGAGCGCAGCTCGCCGAAGTTGAACAGGCGCGCACCGAACCGATTGCGATTGTAGGCTTGAGCCTGCGTTTTCCGGGCGGCGCGCAGGCTGCCGAATCGTTCTGGCAATTGTTGCGCGATGGCGTGGACACCATCGCCGAAGTGCCGGCCGAGCGTTGGGACATCGACGCTTACTACGATGCCGATTCGACGACGCCGGGCAAGATGTCCACCCGCTTCGGCGCGTGGTTGAACGGCATCGATCAATTTGATGCGCCGTTCTTCGGCATTTCGCCGCGTGAAGCGATGAGCATGGATCCGCAGCAGCGCCTGTTATTGGAAGTGGCGTGGGAGGCTTTGGAGCAGGCGGGGCAATCGCCGGAGCGATTGGCGGGCAGCGATACCGGCGTGTTTCTGGGTCTCGCCAACAGCGACTATGGTCGCTTGCTGTTCACCGATCCGACGAAGATCGATGCTTACGCCAGCACCGGCAGCGCGTTCAGCGTGACCGCCGGTCGCCTGTCATACTGGCTGGGCCTGCATGGCCCCAACCTGGCGCTCGATACGGCGTGTTCGTCGTCGTTGGTGGCGGTGCATCTCGCGGCGCAAAGCCTGCGGCGCGGCGAATGCCAGCTGGCGCTGGTAGGCGGCGTCAATTTGATCTTGACGCCTGAAGTCAACATCAATTTTTCCAAAGCGAATATGCTGGCGACTGATGGCCGCTGCAAAACGTTCGACGCGCGCGCCGACGGCTACGTGCGCGGTGAGGGCTGCGCCGTGATCGTGCTGAAAAAACTGTCTGACGCTATCGCCAATCACGATCGGGTGTTGGCGATCGTTCGCGGCTCGGCCATCAATCACGACGGGCGCAGCGGCGGCCTGACCGCGCCGAATGGCCCGGCGCAAGAAGCCGTGATTCGCGCGGCGTTGAAAGACGCCAACGTCGAAGCGGCGCAAGTAAGTTACGTTGAAGCGCACGGCACCGGCACGTCGTTGGGTGATCCGATCGAAGTGCGTGCGCTCGGCGGTGTGTACGGCCACGATCGATCCACGCCGCTGTACATCGGTTCGGTCAAAACCAATATCGGTCACGTGGAAGCGGCGGCCGGGTTGGCCGGACTGATTAAAGTCGTGCTCATGTTGCAGCATCGAGAGATCGCGCCGCACTTGCACTTTCAGCCGCGCAATCCCGACGTCGAGTGGGATCCGTGGCCGCTGATTGTCGCCACGCAGCGCACGGCGTGGCAAGCCGAGCATCGCATCGCGGGCGTAAGTTCATTCGGGTTCAGCGGCACTAACGCGCATGTGATTGTCGAAGAGGCGCCGATCGCCGACCCTCACCCCAGACCCTCGCCCATCGAGGGCGAGGGCGTTAGCACTGAGCGACCGGTGCAGGTGTTGACGTTGTCGGCCAAAAGCGCAGCGGCTTTGAAATCTCAGGCGGCGCAATTCGAGCGTCATCTGCAACAATCAACGGATTCATTGGCTGACGTGTGTTTCACCGCGAACACCGGCCGTTCGCATTTTGCGCATCGACTGGCCGTGATCGCCTCGACGCCTGATGAAGCGCGCGAACGCTTGACGGCCTTCATGACCGGACACGACAACGCCAACGTGTTCAACGGCCACCGGCTCGACGCGAATCCGCCGGCCATCGCTTTCTTGTTCACGGGTTATGGGTCGCAATACGCGGACATGGGGCGTCAACTGTACGACACGCAGCCCACCTTCCGCACCGCGATCGATCACTGTGATGAGATTTTCAAGTCGCAAACCGGCGAATCTCTGAAGACGCTACTTTATTCTCAAGCATCACTCGTCACTCGTCACTCGTCAATTCCTCAGCCCGCCGTCTTCGCCCTCGAATATGCCCTCGCCGAATTATGGAAGTCGTGGGGCGTTGAACCCGCCATCGTGGCCGGCCATAGTCTGGGGGAATACGCGGCGGCCTGTGTGGCCGGTGTCTTCAGTCTGGCCGATGGTTTGAAGCTGGTGGCTGCGCGCGATCGTTTGATGCGCGCCGTGCCTGAAGTTGGCGAGATGGTGACGGTGTTTGCCGACGAAGCCACGGTCGCAGCCGCATTAGCCGCGCAGCCTGAGGTCGCGATCGCGGCGATCAATAGCCCTGAAACGGTCGTGATTTCGGGCCGCAGCGCAGCCGTTCACGCCGTGCTGGCAGAGCTGCAAGCGCGCAAGATCCGATCGCGCCGCCTGCCGATCGCGTACGCGTCGCATTCGCCGTTGATCGAACCCATCCTCGACGAATTCGAACGCATCGCATCGGAAGTGGAATACTCACGGCCACACACCGCCTTGATGTCGAGTGTCACGGGTGAAATGATCGACGGCGCGGAAGTGGCTAACGCGAAGTATTGGCGGCGTCATCTGCGTTCGACGGTGCGCTTCGCCGCGACAATGGATACGCTCGATCAACAGGGTTATCGTATGTTTGTTGAAATCGGGCCAGCCCCGACGCTGCTTAGCCTGGGTCAACGCTGTGTGCGCGAACCGGCAGCGAGTCAGTGGTTGCCCTCGTTGCGCGAGGGACAACCGGACTGGTCGCAGCTGTGGGAGACACTGTCGGCGCTGTACGTGCACGGCGCGCGGATCGACTGGGGCGGCTTCGAGCGTGATCATGCCGCCGCACGCCAACGTGTGTCACTGCCCACGTATCCCTTTGAGCACAAGGCATATTGGTGGACTGAAGATCGGGCGCAGCGGGTGGCATCTTCACCGACGACAGCGCAGCGCTGGACGGATGTGATCGATGCGGGCCGGCGACAGGCTCAACAGGCGCCGTTGGATCTGGCGTTGAGTACGTATGTCGAAAAGCAGCGCTGCCTCAGCGAACTGACGATTGGCTATGTGTACAACGCACTGGGCGCGTTAGGCGCGTTTGCGGAGACAGGCGAAGCACAGTCGATTGACTCACTGCTGGCGCGAGGCAACATTGCGGCGACGTACCGCAATTTGATGGGGCGCTGGTTGAATAAGCTCGTCGATGCCCGCCGGCTGGAACGGCGATCCGATGGCGTGTATGTTGCGGCGCAGCCGTTCGCTCAGCGGTCGTTGGAGGCCACGTGGGTTGAGGCGCAGGCGGCTCTGGCGGATGTGCCGTTCCTGATCGACTACGTTCGACGCTGCGGCGAGGCGCTGCCCAAAGTGTTGACAGGTCAGATCAGCGCTTTGGAAACGTTGTTTCCCGATGGATCATTTGCCACCACTGAAGCGTTGTATCAAGACTGGGCGCAGGCCCGCTACTTCAACAACGTGGTGCGAGCCGTCGTCGAAGCGGCCGCGCGCGGCGGCGATCGTCTGCGCGTGATCGAGTTGGGGGCGGGCACCGGCTCGACGACCTCGGCGGTTTTGCCGGCGTTGTCACCCGATCGGGCGGCGTACACCTTCACCGACGTATCCGAGCTGTTTCTCGATCGCGCCCGCGAGAAATTTGCGGCCTATCCGTTCATGCGCTACGGGCTGCTCAACATCGAGCAGGATCCAGCCGTACAGGGTTATGCACGCCACGGCTTTGACGTCGTCATCGCGGCGAATGTCTTGCATGCCACGCACAACGTGAATGAGACCCTGGAACACGTTCAATCACTGTTGGCTGCGCAGGGCGTGTTGGTCTTGTATGAAGCGACGCGGCAACTTTCATGGTACGACATCACGACCGGTTTGATTGAAGGCTGGCAACGCTTCGACGACGATGTGCGCAGTACGCAGGATTATCCGTTATTGTCGCCAGCGCAGTGGGATCAGGTTTTGCGGGCTGCCGGTTTTTCGGACGTGGTCAGCTGGCCGGAAGCTGGCTCGGCGGCTGATGTGCTGGGGCTGCACGTGATCGTTGCGCGACCGCCGCAGTCGAATGGGACCGCCGAGGGTGATGCGCCGATCGAGCAGGTGGAAACCGATCGGGCCGCGCCCATCCAATCGGTCGAGCAAGCGCCGCCCGGCGAGTTACTGAGTCAACTACAAGCGGCGCTGCCCGATGAGCGCCACGATCTCTTGATCGGTTTTGTGCGCCAGCATGTGGTGCGTATCCTCCGGCTCGATCCGAACGAGCCGCTCGATCGCCGGGCGCGCTTGATGGACATCGGCGTCGATTCACTGATGGCCGTTGAATTGCGCAGCCGGTTGAGCGGCGGGCTGGGTCTGGCGCAGAATCTGCCGGCGACGTTGATCTTTGATTATCCGACGATCGATGCGATTGCCCACTATCTGCTGTATGATGTACTGGCGCTGGCGGATGGGTCAGCCGCGCCGACTGAACCCGTCGCTTCAAGTTACGGCGAGGCTGGCCCATCGTCGACGGCCGATGAGCTCGAGCAGATGTCGGACGAGGAAGTCACCGCGCTGCTCATGAAGAAATTGAGGTCACGATCCTGATATGGCCAACGCTGCGAATACCCTATCACCCTTAAAACAAGCCTATCTGGCGTTGGAAGAAACGCAGGCGCGACTGGACGCGGCCGAGCTCGCGCTGCGCGCGCAACACGAGCCGATCGCCGTCATCGGCCTGGGCTGCCGCTTCCCCGGCAAGGCCCACGATCCCGCGGCGTTCTGGCAGAATCTACGGCGCGGCGTCGATGCGATCCGTGAAGTGCCGGCGGATCGCTGGGACGCTGACGCGGTCTACGATGCCGATCAAGATGCGCCCGGCAAAACGTACACGCGGTGGGGGGGCTTTCTCGATCGGGTTGATCAGTTCGATCCGCAGTTCTTCGGCATTTCGCCGCGTGAAGCGACGGGCATGGATCCGCAGCAGCGGCTGCTGCTCGAAGTGGCCTGGGAAGCGTTGGAACATGCCGCGCAAGCGCCCGATCAACTGTCCGGCAGCCGCACGGGTGTGTTCATCGGAATTGCCAGCGCCGACTACATCAACTTGATTCAGCAGCAGGGCGATGCGACCCGCTTCGATGCGTATTATGGATCGGGCATTTCGCACAGCATTGCTTCGGGCCGGTTGTCCTACGTGCTGGGTCTGCAAGGCCCCAGTCTCTCGATCGATACGGCATGTTCGTCGTCACTGGTGGCGGTGCACGTGGCGTGTCAGAGTTTGCGCAACGGTGAGTGCCGCATGGCACTGGCGGGCGGCGTGCATCTGGCGCTGTCGCCCGACAACACGATCGCGTTTTCAAAGTCGCACATGCTGGCGCCCGACGGTCATTGCAAGACGTTCGACGCGCGCGCCGATGGTTTTGCAGAAGGCGAAGGGGCCGGCATCGTCGTGCTCAAGAAGTTGTCCGACGCCATCGCGGATGACGATCGGATCCTCGCGGTGATTCGCGGCTCGGCCCTCAATCAAGATGGTCCCAGCAGCGGCCTGACGGCGCCGAATGGCCCCGCGCAAGAAGCGGTGATCCGCGAAGCGCTGGCGAATGCGCGCGTCAAACCGTCCGAGGTGAGTTACGTTGAAGCGCACGGCACCGGCACTTCGTTGGGCGATCCGATCGAAGTGCGCGCGCTGGCAAAAGTGCTGCGCGATGGCCGCGCTCCTGATCGCCCGTTCCTGCTCGCTTCGTTGAAGACCAACATCGGTCATCTGGAAGCGGCGGCCGGAGTGGCGAGCCTGATCAAAGTGGTGTTGATGTTGCAGCACGGCGAGGTTCCGCCGCACCTGAATTTTCAGACACCGAGCCCGTTCATTCCCTGGTCTGAAGTGCCGGCCGTGATCCCGGTCACATTGCAGCCGTGGCCCGCCGGTTACGAGCGCCGCATCGCCGCGATCAGCGCGTTTGGATTCAGCGGCACCAATGCGCACCTGATCGTCGAAGCAGCGCCGATCGGCGAAGTCCAACCGATCGAGATCGATCGCCCCTCGCATGTGCTTGCATTGTCTGCGAAGAGTAAGGCAGCGTTGACGGCGTTGGTCGAGCGCTTCAATCACCACTTGATCGATGCGTCATCGGCCCCGTTGGCGGATGTGTGCTTTACGGCCAATACGGGCCGCGCGCAGTTCACTCAACGCGCGACCTTCGTAACTCGATCGATCGATCAGCTGCGCGAACAGTTCAGCGCCTATCTGGCGGGTGAGTCCGCGACCGGTGTGATCGGCGGTGAAGTACCCACTTCCGATCCGCCCCGGATCACTTTCCTGTTCACGGGTCAGGGATCGCAATACGTCGAGATGGGCCGGCAGTTGTATGAGACGCAGCCCGTCTTCCGCGCCGCGCTCGATCGGTGCGATGAAATTTCGCGTCCGTATTTGGCTGAGCCGTTGTTATCAGTGCTTTATCCTCAATCAGCATTCAGCAATCAACAATCAACAATCAATGAGACGGCCTTCACTCAACCGGCCCTGTTCGCCGTTGAATACGCGTTGGCCGAACTATGGAAATCGTGGGGCGTGACGCCATCAGCCGTGATGGGCCACAGCGTTGGCGAATATGTGGCGGCCTGTGTGGCGGGTGTCTTCAGCCTGGAAGACGGCCTGAAGTTGATCGCGGCGCGCGGCCGGTTGATGCAGACCTTGGCGCCCGGTGGGGAGATGGCCGCGGTCTTTGCCGCTGAAGCAACGGTGGCTGAAGCGATTGCGCCGGTGATCGATCGCGTTTCATTGGCGGCCATCAACGGGCCTGATAGTGTCGTGATCTCCGGCGAAGGCGCCGCGGTCCGAGCGGTGTTGGAGCAGCTGCGCGCGGGCGGCATCAAGTCGAAAGCGTTAAAGGTCTCGCACGCCTTTCACTCGCCGTTGATGGACCCGATGCTCGACGAGTTCGAGCGCATCGCGGCGCAAGTCAAGTTTGCCGCGCCGAAGATGCGGTTAATTTCCAATGTGACGGGCCAGGCGGTCACAACGGAAGTGACCCAACCGGCTTACTGGCGTCAACACGTGCGCGCGGCCGTCCGTTTTGCGGCGTCGATCGAGACTCTGAACCAGATGGGCCACTCGATCTTCGTTGAGATCGGACCCAGTCCAACGCTGCTCGGCATGGGTCAACGGTGTGTCGATGATGACGCGGTGCTGTGGCTGCCTTCGTTGCGGCCGGGGCAAGATGACTGGTCGACGATTCTGGGCAGCCTGTCGGCGTTGTACGTGCATGGCGTGCAGGTCGATTGGCGCGGTTTCGATGGACCGTATGCGCGTCGCAAGCTCGCGCTGCCGTCGTATCCATTCCAGCGTGAACGTTACTGGCTGGCGGCCGCATCACGTCAATTACCCATCCAATCGCGCGCGAAGGCGCTTCATCCCCTGTTGGGCCAACGGCTGCGTTCGGCGCTCAGCGACGTTCAGTTCGAGTCCGAGTTGAGTACGGCGACCTCGACGCTGTTGAACGATCATCGCGTGTTTGAGACGGCGTTGCTGCCCGCGACGGCTTATCTTGAAGCCTTCACGGCTGCCATGCAGATCGTGTTGACGACTGAAGCGTGTCGGCTGGAAGACGCGACGATTCATGCCGGTTTAGTTGTGCCGGATGGTGCGGCGCGCATCACCCAGGTGATCGTCAAGCCTGATGGCTCGGGCACGGTGTCGTTGCAGTTCTTTAGCAGCGGCGACGCTGAAACCGCTTGGCAGTTGCACGCTTCTGCGATGGGCCGCGTGGATAATACCGCGCCAGTGACAACGTTGCAGCGCGCTGAAATTCAGGCTCACTGTATTGAACAGGTCGCGGCCGACGCCCACTACCAACAGCTGCGCGATCACGGCATGGTGTTTGGACCGAGCCTGCATGGTGTGCGCCACATCTGGCGGCGCAGCGGTGAAGCATTGGGTGAGATTCAATTGCCGGAAGTGGCGGTGAGTGAAGCACTCGCGTATCGCATTCACCC
>JAUQXD010000414.1 GCA_030834835.1 Thermoflexales bacterium
CGTTAACGGGCTAAGACCGCGCCAGACTGTCTTTCTCAAGTGAACAACACATCGGTTCCACGGACTTCCTTTCGCGTGTGGACATCGCTGGTTGTACGAGACGGGTGTGATCTAGGTCATGTTAGATTATCCAAAGGCATGTTATATATTTTCATTCTATGCCCTTTCAAGCGAGTGACGTTTGTCATCGCATCATGTGACTTCTATCACGACGTTATGACGACTTGTGATTTTTTGAACTTATCGGCGAATGGCTGTACGATGGTCGCCTATTTGCCGGGATCGACCGCCAAACATGTTATCGTGTCCATAACCCCCGGCAACGGCCTGATCTCCCGCACGATGATCCGGCCAACTGCGTCCAGGTTCTCGGCCTCGACTTGTGCTACAGCATCAAACGGCCCAAAGGTAACGTCCGCCGCCGTCACGCCCTTGATCTTGCGTATCATGGTAACGACCTCAGCGGTCTCACTCGTTTGCGCGTGGATCAACACGTAGGCTCTCATCAGTTTTCCTCCATAAAGATGTTGGACCTGACTGTAAGCCTACGCCCCTATTATCTTCGCCAAACAGTGTGATATGTCACGGATTTTGTAGACAATAATCAACCCGCTCACTTTGCATTTCACTCTTGCTTTTTGGTACCCAAGCGTGTATTATTCATCCGCTATGTCACGCTCGGTCAAAATCGCCCCCTCTATTCTATCTGCAGATTTTGCGCGATTGGGCAGCCAGGTAGCCGAGGCTGAAGTGGCCGGCGGCGATTGGATCCACGTGGATGTGATGGACGGCCGGTTCGTCCCCAACATCACGATCGGCCCGCTCATCGTCGAGGCGGTGAAGCGCAACACCAGTCTGCCGCTCGATGTGCACCTGATGATCGTCGAGCCGGAGCGGTATGTGGAGGCCTTTGTTGCCGCCGGGGCCGATCGGATTACGGTACACGCCGAAGCGTGCCTCCATCTGCATCGAACGATTCAGCAAATTCGAGATCTGGGCGCCAAACCGGGCGTCGTCATCAACCCGGCCACCCCGCTGAGCGCGATTGAAGAGGTTGTCGCCGACGTGGATTTGATTTTGATTATGTCGGTCAATCCGGGCTTTGGGGCGCAGAAGTTCATCGAGGCCAGCGTGGACAAGATCGCCCGGACGAAGGCGTTGTGCGAGCGGGTGGGCAGTCAGGCTGAGATTGAAGTGGATGGCGGGATCGATGTGCGCACTGCCCCGCGCGTCGTTGCAGCAGGCGCGACCGTGCTGGTGGCGGGCAATGCGATCTTCAAACATCCCGATGGGATTGCGGCGGCCATCGCGGCCCTGCGTAACGTCATCTAGACCTTTTGAACGTCGCGCTTCCAGGTAAATCAAAACGCCGGCTGAATCAGCCGGCGTCGATGTATCCAGAACGACAGAATCGAAATTTAACTTGCTTTGTGGAAGGTCTTCACACACTGAACACAGATATGCAGCCGCTTCGTCTGACCGTTGACCACCACCGTGCGCTTAAACACATTGGGGCGGAACTGACGATTGGTGTGCCGCTTTGAGAAACTGACATTGTGTCCGTATTGAGGGCCTTTGCCACAGACTTCACACTTAGCCATCCGAATCACCTCTTTGCAAAATAAGGCGCGTCTCGCGACGCGCGCCGAATCGAACGGACGCAATCTTACCACAGCGGTATGAATTGGTCAACCGGTTTGGCTGATCGTTGAGATCAAAGGCGGGGGGAGAGACAGGGGAACCGCATGACAACGGAAAACACGCTGGGACGCATTGATATATCGCCGACGGCCGTTGCCACTGTAGCGGCCAATGCCGTCACACAGGCTTACGGCGTGGTCGGTTTAGCAGCCAAAAACGCCACCGATCAACTGCTGAGCCAGTTGACGGGTGACGTAAATCACGGCGTCGATGTGCGCTTCGTCAACAACGAAGCCGTGATCGATCTGTATGTGATCATCGAGTACGGCACGCGCATCGTCAGCGTGGCGCACAGTGTTCAAAATCTAGTGAAATTCAGCGTCGAAAAGGCGCTGGGCTTGCCGGTGGCTTCTATCAACGTGCACGTGCAGGGCCTGCGCATTAGCGACAACGCAGCGTAGCGCAAGTCGCCAACTTGCGCCCCTAGTCGAGTAAGATGGTGAG
>JAUQXD010000415.1 GCA_030834835.1 Thermoflexales bacterium
GCCGTTCCTGCCGTTTACGTGCCAGCGTCTGCACGCGATGCTGGGTTATGGCGGCGATCTGTTTGGCAAGCAAATCGTCAACGAGTATCAGGAAGCGACGCGCGCGCACCTGGGCCTGACGTTCGATCGATCGTCGATCACCGAACGCTGGCAGCCCGGTGATCTGCCGGTCGGACAGAAGTTCGGCGTGGTCGCGCCGCTGTTCAAGAAACTGGACGAAAAGATCGTCGACGAAGAACGCGCTAAACTGGGCAAGTAACGCACCTTCGCACGGAGATACTTTTACCTGAGTGTCTCCGTGCTCTATTTTCAGCGGAGCGTGACGAATGAATCGACTTCAACTGATTCGCACGGCGTTTCTGGTGGTCGTTGGCGCAATTGTGTTGTGGGTGATCTACACCGTTCTCAAACGGCCCGACCCCGGCCCCGCGCTCATGACGATCACGTTGCAGCCGCGCCCCACACTCGATCCGGCGACGCCGATCCCCGCGCTAATCAATGTCTACGTCAGTGGCGCGGTCAATCAGCCCGATGTGTACGCGCTGCCCGCCGGCTCGCTGGTGAAAGACGCCGTGGCGATGGCGGGCGGCGCTGCGGTGGATGCCGATCTCGATCACGTCAATCTGGCCCTGAAACTCAACGATCAGATGCAAGTGTACGTGCCGCGCAAAGGCGAAGCGGTCGCGACCCCCAACAACCGATCGGCTTCCGCCGCGATCATGGCCCCGATCAACATCAACACCGCTGATCTTGACGAGCTGGATAAATTGCCCGGCATCGGCCCGTCGATCGCGCAGGCCATCATCGACTACCGCACTCAAAACGGCCCATTCAAGACGATCGAAGACATCAACGCCGTCAAAGGTATCGGCGATGCGCTGTTTGCCAAAATCAAAGACAGCATTACGGTCGGGCCGTAAGTTGTGACGAGTGATGAGGGAAAGCAATTCACTCGTCACTCATCACTCGTCAGGCTTCGTTTTACGCATTACGTATTACGCATTACAATTGCCCCATGTCACGCTCTTCCGCTACGTTGATCCTGCTGGTCTTGCTCATCGTTTTTCTCGCCATCGGTGCGGCCTATGCCATCAGCACACCTCAGTGGCAAGCACCGGATGAACCTGCGCACTACAATTACATCAAATACATTGTGGAGCACGGCGCGCTGCCGGTCTTGCAGGCGGGCGATTACGATCAGGCCTATAACGAGGCTTTCACGCGCACGCCGCGCGATGTGCAAATCCGCCCGATCGATCCCCTCCGCTACGAGAACTATTCGCCGCCGTTGTACTACTTGCTGGCCGCGCCGATCTATGCTGCAACCGAGGGCTGGCTGGTGGCGATCCGGTTGTTGTCGGTGGCGCTGGGCGGCGCGCTGGTGGTCGTCGCGTATCTCATCGGCGCGGAGGTGTTCCCGGATCGCTTGCACATCGCCCTGGGCGGCGCGGCTTTTGTGGCGTTCGTGCCGCAGCACGTGGCGATGTTGTCCGCCGTCAACAGCGATGTGCTGGCTGAACTGTTGATCGCGGAAGCTTGTGCCCAGCAACGCATCGCACGCGATCAACTCACGATTCACGCTGACAATGGCGGGCCGATGATCGCGAAGCCCGTGACGTTGTTAATGTCCGATCTCGGCGTGACGCCGAGTCACTCGCGCCCCCACGTCTCCAACGACAACCCGTTTTCCGAGGCGCAGTTCAAAACCATGAAGTATCAGCCGGATTATCCCGCGCGCTTGCCCATGTCCCCGCCGGAGGCGGGGTGGGCCGGTGCGTGGGAGCTTGCGCGAGGCGCGGACCTGGTTTCAAAAATTCTTTCCGTGGTACAACACCGAACATCATCACGGCGGCATCGGCTTCATGACCCCGGCAGCGGTTCACTGCGGCGATGCCGCGCGTCTCTTCATGAATCGTCAGCAGACGCTCGCGGCGGCTTATGCCGTTCACCCCGAACGTTTTGTAAAAGGTCAACCGTTTCCGCCGGCGTTGCCGAGCGCGGTCTGGATCAACCCGCCCAAACCAGCGAACGCGCCCGCCGCCGTAGTCGGGGCTGTGAACCCTGTGGGCAATTCGGAGGGCAACGGAGAATTGTCCACAAGTCCACAGCCTTTGTCTCGGAAAGGAGAGCTGCTCAGCCCACCAGACAGTTCAATTCACCGTTAAATGCTTGAACCAGTTGTCTCAAAGGCTTGACACATTCCGAAGCGTTCAGGCATGGCGAACTCAATAAGGGGAGGAGATGACCCACCTTAACACGAACCATGCCTTTTGGAAAGCCAAATTGAGAATTGC
>JAUQXD010000416.1 GCA_030834835.1 Thermoflexales bacterium
GCTGCGTTGCTGTTAGGCCTTGTTGAATCGTCGAAGTAGCGATCGAGCAGCAGGCGCACCTGCGCGCCGCGTCCCGCCGCCGCAATCAATGCCTCCAATCGCACATTCGGATCATCGATTGGATTACTGGTCGATGCGCCCCAGTACGTTGGCTCGTCGAGCTGCTCCACATCGATCGCATCACCCGCGCCCGATCGGTTGATCCAGCCCAACAAGGCATCGCTGGCGTGCAAGGCATTTTCCGGCGCACTGAGCACCTCGAAGGTCAACGGCGCGGTGATTGTCAATGGCTGCGGATAGCGAATGGGATAGCCGCTCACTTCGATGCTGTAGTTGGGCGCAAAACCGATCGGCGGCGGGCCGTACTTTGTGTCGCTGATCGACCAGCGGATCAAATCACGGTGATTGATCGGATCAAAATCAACGCGCCAGATGTCGAGTGCGCGCGAAATCACGCCGCCCGCGTCCGTGAGCAAGTACACGCCGCGATGGCCGCTTGTGCCGTCGGAAAAATTGTCGTAGGTCAGGCTGCGCGGGCTGAAGTTCTCCGAGCCGATCGCCACAACTTTGTCATCCACCACGATCATTTTGGCATGCACGTAATCATAGCGGGCACGAATGTCCTGCGTCGAGTCGCTGATCATGAACCAACACTGTCCACCTGCCGCATCAATTTGCTGGCATACCCAGCGCTCTTGATCGTCGATGCCGCCCACTGGCCCGCCTTCCAGCAAGATCGTCACACTGACGCCGCGTCCGATGGTGCGCGTGAGCACATCGAGCAGACCGAGGTTGTCGAAGGTGTGCATCTCCATCACGATCGAGTGCTGTGCCGCGCCGAGAAAATCGCTGATGACGCGATAGGCATTATCGGGCGCAATGGCGACCGTGAGGGCGGCAGTGGCGGTCACTTTGGCCGTCAACCACAATTGATCCAGATCCCAGCCCGCATATTGCACCTTGCGGCCTGAAACGGGATCAGTTCGATCGTTGGCCCAATCGAGCGCGGTATCTGTATCGCTGATGATGTCGCCCGCAGCTTCATCGAGTTTGCGGTAGATGATCTGATAAGACTTGCTCACACTGGGGCTATCATAACGCCGGACAGTCATGCCGTTCCACCCGGAGGTCCAGCCCGTGTCAGTGATCTGCCCGGTGCCCCAGACGACCGCATCGAGCCAGTTGTTGCCACCTTCACGAATTGCCAGCTCATCGCCGCCGCTGGTCGGACCATCGGCGTCAAATTTGGGCACGCCACCGGTCAGATTCGGCACACCGGGATCGCTATCGTCTTCGTATTCATAATCGGGCCTGAAACCAAATTGCTGCGTAAAAGTCAGGGCATTGCGCGCCAACCACCATGATTGGTGTGGTAACAGCGTGCCGGTCAAATTCAGCGTGGCTTCACCGTCGGTCGCAATCCAGTTTTCCAGCGTAATGACTTGTGTGGTGGCGTTGGTCAGGCGAAAACCTTCGTCACCAGTGGCGTAAGCGTCATAATGCACCGCGCTGATCAACACGCTGCCCGGCGGCGTAGGCGGCGGGGGCGGGGTGACTGTAGTCGTAAGCACCGTACAGTTGTTTGGATTCGGAATCGATTGAATCACCCATGTGCCCGTTATATCGATTCGCTCGTTGCTCTTGCCCGCGCTTGACGCAGCCACGTCAGGCGGATTGACTGCACCGGTTTCATCGAGCAGATTGTTGGTATTGGCCGTGCCATAAATAACGGCATCAAGCGGCACGGTTTGTGCCGTGATCGAGACCGCTTTGACCTCAAACAGCGCGATGCCATCGGCAGGCGTCGCGCCATTCTGAAAATCGGGGTTGAAGTCATGGGTCTGATTGAACAGCGGCAGGAAGTTAGTGATACTACTGGTCGGTCCGCCAATAACCCAACATGAACTGGGCGGCAGCGTGCCAGTCAATTGCACAACACTGGTCGTGTAATCGACGCCGCCATTACCGAGACTGTAGTTACTCAGGTCAATCGTGCCGGTCGTGGGGTTGTACAACTCGACCCATTCAAGTCCACCATCCGCGCCTGCCGCATCGTAGAAAACTTCGCTAAGGATTACATGATCACCGGCATTGCTAAGCCGAGCGCGTTCGGCCTGCGCGATCGGGACCGACTGCAACAGCCGTAGTAAGCTCAGCAATGCCAACGTTGCCACGCCAAGCGCGAAGCCCAGTCGCATGATCTTTGAGGCGGCTCGTGTGCGCATCGCTTCTCCCTCGCTTGCCCGATCCCCAATTGACCGATCACCGATTGACCGGTTGACCAATTACACTTCCGTCTCTTGCGATTCGCTCAGAATATCCGCCTGCCGCGCGGCGGCCAGTTGCTGGCGCGAATTGCGTTTTTGCCAGACGTAGACGGCCGATAGGGCGACGATGGGCAACAGCACGGCCAGCGCGAAGAATGACAGCGGCTCCAGCATCACGGCGCGATGCTGCGGGGCCGCGCTAAATCGATCGAGATTGAAGAAGATCAGTTGCAGCGCGATCCACACCGCCAGAAAATTCGGGATCGCATCGCCGGAGTGGATCAACTTTAGCCCGCTCGATCGTTCTTTCGTCAACGGCCAGAACAAGTTGCTGCCCAGATAACCCAGTTGATCTTCGACGATGTGCGCGGCCATGCCCGCTGCCACCACCAGGCCCGCTTGCAATGAATTGAATACCACGCCGATGATCAGGCCCAGCAGCGCAGCCAGCGTCAGCGAATGACTCCACGAACGGTGCCACGGCAAAAACTGAACTTCCACGCCGTTGGGCCGGGGCACAAAAGCAAACGACGGCCCGCCAAAAATATCGACGTTCACTTCGCCGTCATACGTGTAGTTCAACGGCGCATTGACTCTGGCGCGCGCGTTGGACAAGTTGCCAACTTGTCCTACCACCATCTGCGACGTATTGACCACCGGCCCGATGCGCACGCCCACTTCATTGTGCGCCGAGTCAAAGCGCACCGTGTATTGCCGCCAGCGATCGGGACCGAGTTTGATCGTGTGCAGCTGCGCGCGAATCTCGCGCCGTTCGGTTGCCGCCCGCTCGATCAACGCCGCGATTTGATCCGCCAGCGCCTGCGGATCGAGGTTGGCCGGATCAGGATCCACCGACTCGGCTCGATCGAAATAGCGCGCGAACTTGAAATCGAGCGTGTCCGGCAGCAGGCCAAAGATACCGCCCAGCAAGATCAAGTATGAGCCTTGCGCCGCACTCTCGATCACGC
>JAUQXD010000417.1 GCA_030834835.1 Thermoflexales bacterium
TGTCTCATCGGCCACGAAGTCATATCGATCGGCTGCCACTCTGATGCGAAGTTTCAATTTCAACACCGGGATAATCGCGCCCTGCAGATTGGTTAGATAGCCCTCGGGCACATACTGAAAGTACGCGGCGTGCGAGCCGGACGCGGCAAACACCAGCGGATGTGTGCCATCCACCACCTGCACGTCCTCCCAGTGGCGGCGCGAGCCGTTTTCGTGCGCGAAATACGTCGCGCCTACCGGCTGCCAGTCGGTGCCCACGTGCTTCAGGAAAAGCGTGATGCCTTCCCAATCACCTTCGTGCACGTTGTACCAGTCATCGAAGTAATAGCAGAACCAGTATTGCAGCGCCACATCGTCGGGCCGGGCCGAGGCGGGGTTGTAACTGGGTCGCCCCACGTGCTGCGGATCGAACGTGTGTCTGGCGCGCGTGCTGCTATCGATGGCTTCCGCGCGCATGAGCACGCGCGCATACGTGGTCAGCGGATAGCGCTCGCGGCCCGATCGGCCTGTGGCGTCGACCGCGGCCAGAATTTCGAAGTACTTGCGCCAGGCGGCGTCGGCATTGGGGAGCGGCGGGCCGATCAGGCGTAGTTGATCGGAGGTACTGGTACTGGCGGCCATCGCTTTCAGCGAAGCGGGCACGCGTTGATCGTAGTCAAACATCGGGCCGAAGTTGAGGTGCAGCAACAGATCGAGCGTGCCGGGATACAATTTGGCTCGATCGATCAGGAGATCGATCGAGCGTGGATGATAGTCGCCGGTAGTGCCCTTGATCGTCGGACGCCCCAGGTCCGATCGTTCCGGGCACAACACCAGGCGCGGCGCGAACCGCTGCGCTAACTCGACGCGTTGATCCCAGGTGAGCGTAGTCATGGTGTCCTCCCGATTCTCAGGGTAAAAACATTATAGCATGAGGCGGCAGGCAGTTGGTTATTTTGAGTATGGCTGTGCTATACTCAGTTTCAGAACGAATCTTGGAGGAGCGATGGCGTTTGAAGAGATGACGTGTCCCAACTGCGGGGCCGCGCTGGAGTTTAAGACCGGCACGCCCGTGCTCGTCTGCAAATTCTGCAATACCACGCTGCGCCTCACGGCCGAAATCGTGGGCAGCCAGGCGTCGATCGATCTCAACCCACAGACCGATCCTTATCGCAGTCTGGCCGATGTGGATCGGATTAAAGGGCTGCTCAAGGAGAATCGCCGTACCGACGCGGTGCGCCTGTACATGGAGCAGACCGGCGCGAGCCTGAAAGAGGCGACGCAGGCCATCGATCAGATTCAGCACGATCGACCGGCCGAGGTCATCCATACGCCGGCCGGTCCGTTTGCGGTCGATCTGGGCGAGATCGAGCGGCTGACGCAGAACGGGCAGAAGATCAACGCGATCAAGTTGTTGCGCGAGCAGACAGGTCTTGGCCTGAAAGAGGCCAAAGATGCCGTGGATGCGATCGAGTGCGGTCAGCTGCCCTCGCTTTCGATCGATCAGCGGGCGCGACCGAAAACGGCGATCAGCGGCAATCTTGGTTGTTTGCTGGGTTGTCTGCCGGTGCTGGGTATTATCGGGTTGTGCTTTGTCAGCATCATGCTGATGAGCCAGGTCATGTTCCGCGTGTGGGGGCCGTACGACGCAGCGATGTCGGCGGTGCGTGGCAGCGAAGAAGTGGTCACCGCGCTGGGCGAGCCGCTCAACACCGGACTGATGATGGTGGGCAGTATCTCCAGCAGCGGCAGCGATTCGCACGCGCGGCTTGAGACCGCCATCTTTGGATCACGCCGCAGCGGCACGCTGCGCGTTTCCGGCAGTTGGCGCAAAGGCCGCTGGGATCTGTCGATCTGGGTGCTGTACGACGAAGATAACGAAGAGCGCACGATCTACCTGTCGGCAAAGCCGTAGCCCGTTGGTGACTGCTTGCCTCACCCCCCGGCCCCTCTCCCGAAATCAGCCGGCTGATT
>JAUQXD010000418.1 GCA_030834835.1 Thermoflexales bacterium
GATCCGAAAACCGTTCCTTACCCATGTGGCACCAATCCACACCGAAAGGTTGCGACTGGCCGTACACGCTGATGGGCACCCATTGGTTGGGCACCCACTCGTGTGGAATTGAGCTCGTCATCGGATCTCTCGCTCGAACCATGCGCGCTGATTGGCCTGCATCGCAGCTTCCACTTCGGCGGCTGTGAACACGCAGTCATGCTCGCGTCCCCGCTGCACAACCAGCTCAATAAAGGCTTCGCGCTGCGTGCAAGCCCGCAACTCATGCTGCAAAGCCCTATCGCCTGGCACCACACTTTGAAAGCGCTCCAAATCCTGTTCAGACATGCTCTATACCTCGACCGTAGGTCGGTCTTCGTTCTTGTCCTCAATGGCCTCATCGCGCCGTTGATGTCGACGCCGGTGTTAGCGCCTTCCCGATCGCCTGTCGGCGGCATCCCACAGGCGTTTTTCGATTTCGGTCGTGTTGGCGGGCATAGGGTCTTGGGCTCAGAAGGATTCGGCTTCGTGGACCAAGAAGTAGCCGGATGAACTCCTCACCAGGGTTTCGGACAGCGGCAGGACTGAGCTGACCGCTTGCAGCGCATCGAGTTCGGTCAGATCGATTGGCTTGAGGTGCTTGATCTTCATCCACGCATTCATGTGTCGTACGAGTTTTTCTCGGCGTAGTAAGCGGGCACTAACGGTTTCTCTCTTGGCGGTAGGTTTTTTGAAACGGCCAATAAGTCTGCCCTGAAAGCCGTGGGCAGCCGGCGATTGCCCTTGACCAGATACAGGAACGCGGGTGTGGCCTCTTGAATCTGCCGGTTGAGCCGATCGATGCGACCGACCGCCAGTGTGCTGCCCAACTTGCCAAACCACACCGCGCCGTGCTGCGCAACCACCTCGTTATGGCGCGCAATCACATCGCCGACATCGAACATACTGTCGGCAAATCGAACCACAAGGTGAGCGGGCGGGTTGTCAGTCGGCATGAGTACCTTTACGCATCAGTCAGTGGCCTGAGGGGGCTACTTATCGCGTGGGCTTGATTGTATGCCGAAACGGGACGAGGGGCAAACGCACCACGGCCACATTCCACGTCGATGGCAGCGGCACAACCCATGAACGGTCGGGATAACTTTGTAGACTAAGTCGCCCGCGATTGCCTGGTCGATCCTGGCAGGCTTCAGACCGGTTTAGTTCACGGCTGCGGCAACCGTCGCCAACAACTTCTCCGGCGGCTCACCTTTGCAGACGAAGGCATCGGCCCCGGCGAGTAGCGCCTCCCCTTCGGCGTCGCCATACATTGAGAGCGCCATGATCTTGATCTGCGGCCAGCGTGCTTTGATCCGGCGGGTCGCTTCGATGCCGTCCATTACCGGCATGCGCATATCCATCAACACCAAATCGGGTTGGCAGCGTTCAATCGCCTCAATCGCTTCTACGCCGTTCGCGGCTTCGCGCACCTCGCCGATCATCGGCCACGTCGCCAGCAGCGCCTTCAAGCTCTGACGGGCGCGCGGCTGATCGTCGACGATGAGAATCTGGATGGGGTCGCTCATGGATTGATCTTTCACCGCGTGATGTGAAGGCCGCACCTATCTAAAAATCGCATCCAACGAAACCTTGATCGGCTCGATTTTGACGATCACGCGCGTCTCCTTGTATTTCTGCTCAGCCGGGTAGATGTCGCCATAGAAATGCTGCTTGCCGGTATAGCGCCGGGTAAGTGTATCCGCATGAATCTCAGCACCCGCCTGAGTTATTTCGGCCACTTGTCCGCGCACTTCCAACCAACGGCTCGAATCGTTGGGATCGATGCTGAGCAGCGTGACCTTCGGATTGGCCCGCAGGTTGCGACCCTTTTGCCGTTCGAGGGTCGTATTGATCAAGATGTATTCGCCATCATAGTCGGCCCAGACGATGCTGGATTGAGGCATGCCGTCGGGCATCAGAGTGGTCAGCACGGCGTGAACGGGCGTACACACTAGATCGCGGTGGGTGTCTGGTATCGTGACCGTCATTGCGGCTTACCCTTCTACCCGGATGTGGGTGGGCGTAATTCGGACACGGATCGGGATATAGCTGGACGCCAATTCCGCCGGCACCGCATCGCCAAAGAACTTCGCATCCGGCTTGCCCAAATACAGTTGAGCGAGTTCGTCGTTGTGTTCCACGGCCCCCGCTTCCGTCATCTCCACCACCAGTCCACGAATCTCAATGTTGTGAAGTGGATGCTGCGGGTCATAAACCAGGATCGACACTTTGGGATTCACCCGCATGTTCTTCTCTTTGCGGAAGCCTTTCATCACGTTGATCAAGATGTCATCACCCTTGCGGTTGCACCAGACCGGCGTCGTCTGCGGCTGACCGTCGGGCATGATGGTAGACAACACTACCGTGAAGGGACCGTCAATCAAAGCCAGGTGCGATGCAGGTATCTGTTTCATGATCTCGATGATCCTTTCGCTCGCTACGACCGCACATGTCCGGAGCTCGGCTTAAACTACAGCCGCAATCTCATGTCGCAGCGCGTTTTCCAACTCTGGAAAACGGAACTGATAGCCTGTAGCGAGCAGCTGGCGCGGCTCCAGCCGCCGACTGGCTAACATGAACGCCTCGCCCATTTCGCCCATGAGCAGACGCACGACAAAAGCGGGCAGCGGCAGGCCGGATTTATGAAGTGCGCGATTGACCGTCGGCATGAACTCGGCGTTGCGCAAGGGGTAAGGGCTGGTGGGATTGACCGGTCCGACCAACGCCTCGGTCGTGAGCACATGCTGCACGATGCTCGCCAGGTCGTCGCGCGAAACCCAGCTCATCCATTGCCGACCGCTGCCCGCGCGGCTAATTCCACCCCGGATGCTTGCGCCGCCGACCACCATCGGAATACGCAGGTGCGCCACTCGAATGCCGACCTCGCTTGCCGGAGCTGCGGCGGCTTCGCCAGCGCATTGCAGTTGCGCAAGGAAATCTCCACCGACAGGGCTCTCTTCGGTGAGGATGTCGTCGCCAGAAGATGGATAGATGCCCTGACCGGAAGCGCATACCAGTACTTGCGGTTTTCGCCTGCAAGCGGCCAAAGTCGTTGCCAGGAGACTGTTCGTTCGGACGCGGTTGGCGTGTATGCGCTGCTTGAAATCGGGCGTCCACCGGCTGTTCCATGACATGCTTGCCAGATGGACTACGCCGTCAAAGCCTTCGAGCCTCGCACTATCAATCGTGCCCGCATCTGGATCCCATTGAACCTCCGCATCGCATGGCGAGCGCCGTACTAAACGAACGACATCGTGACCCTGGCTCGCGAGATACGGCGCGACGGCCAATCCGATCATGCCACTCGTGCCACTGATTAGAATTCGCATGATATGCTCCTTGTGTTTCGGACATCACTACTCATGATCGAGACCATACCCGCTCTCGACCAGTTCCACCAGTCGATGTGTGAAGCGGGCGGCCGGAGCTCCATCGAGGACATCGTGGTCAAACACCACGGTCAGGTTGAGCATCTCGCGCGGCTCGATCCGGCCTTCCACGATAGCCGGCTTCCAGGCAATACTCCCCACGACCAGGCCCAGCACCTGGGTTACGGGAAAAACTCCCCAGCCACTATGACCCTCGCCAAACATGCCGACCGCCGTTATGCCGACGGTGCCGCCCAGAGCCACGGGAATCGTCGGGTTATGGCCCATGATCGCGCGGATTGCAGCATTGAATGGCCTGGCTAGCGGCCGCGGCAGCAACATGGCAAACCGGAACCAGGCGGGTAATCCTCGGTTGGGCGGCACCGGTGTAGACTGTACCGAGCGGATCTCCTGGTGGATCTCCAGGTAGGTCTTGTGGTTGGCGCGTCGGATAACATGACCCATCAGGGCGCGCTTCTCGCCGATCTTCCGTTCAATCATCAACCCCACGTCCACGTCGTCAAACAGGACGAGTTGTTTGCGGCCTTTCAGGTAAGCCTGCACGGCCTTGTCTTCATTTACTGCGCGGGCCAGGCAGAAGGTCAGAAAACCGGTGAAGGACAGTGTCTCACCGGTGCGCGCTTTATGCTCCGCGATGAACTGCCGGGCGACCGTCACGTCCACTTCCAACAGGCCGTACATGCAATGCTTCGGCTCAGCCAGATCGAGCATGTTGATCATTACGCGACGCCCTGGTGGGAGATCGATCACGTGATAGGGGCCAGTTTTCTCATTCATGTCTTGACTTCTCCTACCTCAATTCGTAGCAGACTTTCTCAGGCTCCGGAGGATTAGCCCGGTGCGCAGGAGGCTCCAGATCCCGGCGAAGCCGCCGCCAATGATGGCGATCCAGGCAACGTCCGGCATGTAGAGCATCAGATAGCGGAGCATGCGACGGATCTGTAGAAATATCGGGAGCGCCACGAGCGACACGTTCGGAATTAGCGGCAGCAGGATATGCCGCCCCCACAGGCGTGCCCCGCTCGGGCGGTGTTCCGCATCTCGACGCCAATCGCGTAACAAGCGCAGCGTAGCGAGGACACCCGCGATCTGGAGAAGCGGGACCAGCAGCAGAGCGCGCATGGCCCAGGGGATGAAGCCCAGCTTGATCGGGGCGGGCTGCCGGCCGGCAAGCAGGGCGGCCACACCTAACCCAACCTCTGCCAGGACGGGGGGCAATCCATAATGGTCGGCGTTGACGAGCAGGACGACGCCTGTCTTCTGCTCTGGCAGGAGCGCCATAAAGGAAGAGAAGTCTGGCACATTGCCGCCGTGCCAGATGATCTTCGTTTGGGCGTCATCTGAGAAAAACCAACCCATGCCGTATTTCCCCACCGTCATACCCATCGCGCGATATTCGGCAACCCCGCGATGCAGCTCGTCGATATCGGCTGGCGAGAGGATGTGCACGTCACCGTAACGGCCACCGTTCAGATGAGCGATCAGGTAATGGGCCATATCTTCGGCGCTGGAGATGAGCTGGCCGGCTGGCAGCGACCCACGCGGAAGCGCAAGATTGGGTATGGCGAAGGGGCGAGCAAACCAGTAGCGGTGGCCCAGCGCCAGACCGTCCTGCTTCGCCCTAGCCTGCGAGGTGTAGCTGTGACTCATGCCCAATGGCGTAAAGAGATGATGTTGAATGTAGTCCGCGTAGGCTTCACCGCTGGCGGTCTCGATGATCAGTCCCAATAAGTTGTAATTCAAGTTGCTGTACTCGAACGCCGTGCCGATCGGGTGGGTGAGATTGAGTGTGGACAAGGCCCGCGCCTGGCGCTCAGCAGCATCGGGGCTATCGTCCAAATCAGCCAGGCTGCTCATTCCAGCTAAGCCGGGCAGGCCGCTGGTCTGGTTCAACAGGTGGCGCACGGTGAGATTAGCGGATGCCTGGGGGTCGGCCACCCGGAACCAGGGCAGGTAGCGTTGGATCGGAGCATCCAGTTCGATCTTCCCGGCTTCGACGAGTTGCATCACCGCCAGAGCGGTAAATGATTTGGTCGTGGATCCCAGCACGAAAGGCGTTTGAGGCGAGGGCGTTTCACCGCCAGGGCGGGTGTGGCCAAAGCCATCGCCAAAGCCGCGCAGGTGCACAATCTGATCACCCTCGACGATGGCGAGAGCTACGCCGGGAATGTCCAGACGATCCATTTGCCGTTGGACGTAGGCGTCCACCTCATCAAACGATCCGGGAAGACGTTCCTTCGTTTTCACCGGCTGTCCTCTGCAGTCGCCATGAAGCCCCGGATGGCCTGGATCACTTCGGCGGATCGCTCCGACGGCGCATTGTGACCCGCGCGCTCAATAATCTCCAGGCGCGCATTGGGTATGCCAGCTGCGAGTTCAACTTGATGCTCAGGCGGGAACTGAAAGTCGTCACGCCCGGCCAAAACCAGGGTGGGGACATTGATCTCGCCGAGCCGATCCATCACTGTCCAGCTCTTGAGCAATTGGCTGAATCCAAAGATGAGCGCCTCGGGTCGGGGCCGCATGTGCCGCCCGTGGATCATTTCGCGGATCAACAGCCAGAGGCTGGGGCGATGGTAGTAGGCGCTGCCAAACTTCAGCATGGCGGGCATCATTTCATTGGGCGCAATCTGCCCATTAAAGAAACGCCGGGCCATCCCCACCGCCCCCGCACTGTAACCGCGCTTTGCCAGAATCTCCGGCGCATTCTGCTGCACCCAGCGAATGTCGCCGCACGTATCCAGCAGCAGGAGATGCGACAGGCTGTGTGGATAACGGAGCGCATACTCCAGGGCGACCATGCCGCCGAAGGAATGCCCCAGCACTGCCCACTTCTCGAAGCCCAGCGTCTGACGCAGCGCGTCCGCATCCGCGGTCAGGTTCTCCCAGGTCGTGGATGAGACCGACGCTCCCTCGGAGCGGCCATTGCAGCGATGATCATAGAAGATCAGCGTGAAGCCATCCGCGCAAGGCCGAAGTGACGACAGGGTGGTGTGATCGACGCCGGGGCCGCCATGCATAAGTAACAACGGATACCCGTGTCCGATGACGTCCACGAAGAGGGCTGCGCCTCGAATCGAAATGGTGGTCACGATTGCTCTCCCCAAACGCAGCGTGGTAAGCCGGGCCTGACTATGCCATGAGCGAACAACACGCTGGCGATCAACACAATTGGACGCGGATCATTACCACCGTCTGCACCGCTTTCTCAACTTCTTCTCCCTTGGGGTTTCCCTGATCGTCGAAGGTCACGCCGTAATATTTAGCGTCACTCGGCACCTTCCGCAGGTGCGTTGCTAGCCCCGCGGCGATGGCTGGCTTGTCCTCGGCGATCGGTTCGGCCAACCCTTCGAGATCGCGGCCTCGCAAGCGCAGGGTGATCGGTGCGTCGCCGGTCAAGTTTTTCCACCAATCGGCATGGGTAAAAATGGTCACCTGACCGTCGGATTGGGAGTAACTGACCGGGGTGGTATAGGTCTTCCCGGTCTTGCGCCCGGTGAAGGTGATCAGCAAGACGATGTTGCTGACCAGCCCGTGCGCCGGCGAGCGTAACACGAGTTTCATGGCAGAATTGACAATTGGCGGGACAGTTGGTGTTTGGGACATTTCAGCCTCTTTCTTACGATTTCGCTTGTTCAGCCAGGTATGCCCGGTAAGCTCCGGCCAGGGCACCAGCCGGTGTGTCAACGCCACGACCACACACCCTGCACGGGCCGCGCCGCCGGTAAGAGTAGCCCAACGTCGCCACCGCAAGCGTTACACCCCAAACTGGGAACAGCAAGGTGGGGCCGAGCTGGAAGATGATTGCCCCGATGATCTCTATATCCTCTGCCCCAGTGGCAGCCAATTTAGCGACCATCTGGGCTAAGCCGGACCATATTCCGATGCCACCCACGATCAGCAACACCGATACGAGCGAGGCCGGGACTACCGCCAGCGCGATCGGGACCCGGCGTCCAGCCAGGCCGATCATCCAGCGCGGGAATACCTCACCCCAGCGCTGCACCAATCCGAGCATGAGGACGGCTCCCACCAGGCCGAACGTCGCCAGGAAGAGTCCTGAGATCCACGTCCCACTCTCTTGACCGAGACGCAGGTATTCCTCGCTCATCCCCAACGGGAACCCCAGCGCCCAGGCGTAACGGGTGAGGGCGTAGAAGACGGGCGACACCATCGCCACGTACACGGCGATCCGGCCCCAGCGCGCGGCTTTGATAGGGCTTGTCCACCCCTCCAGGCTGTCTCGGCGGCCACAATACAGGCAGGCATCTCCGCTCCGTCGAGCATAGCAGACGGTGGCTGCCAGCCAGAGAAACCCGCCGATCAGACACAACAATTGGTGGATCGTCGCCCATTGAGTCCAAGCCTCAAGCAACCGCTGGCTGATCTCGGTGCCAGTGAAGAGGCCGAAGACGGTATAGGGGATATAACCGAGCTTGACCAGCAGATCGAGGGCCGTCATGAGCAGCAGGAGGACCCCGGCGAGCAGTGCTCCGGTAGTTATGAGGAGAGGCCGGAGCGCCTTGCTTCGTACCCCACGCAGCATCGCCGCTCCCACCGCCGCCGCCGGAATCCCTGCCATCATCACGACGACCCAGGCCACGCCCGGTCCGAACCGTCCAAGCAACGGCGCCATAACGTCGGGCACGGTTTCGGGGGTGTAAGGGAACCCGCGTCCGCTCACTGCCCAGTAGACCCCCAGCGCGGCGTAGATGAGCGACCATGCGACTGCCGCGTAAGGCGCCCAGCGCTGCCAGCCGCGAACCCCTCCACCACGAGCGGGCACGACACTGGCCAGCCCCTTTGAATCAGTGATTAGAGTTTTCAAGTTTTTCTCCTGACCGCGCAATAGCGGCTTATTTAATGAAGTTTCGCCTGTTCGGCCAGATGTGCCTGGTAAGCTTTCCAGCCAGGGCACCAGCC
>JAUQXD010000419.1 GCA_030834835.1 Thermoflexales bacterium
GTTGAAAGCAGAGGCTGATCGCCAGGCGGCCATCAAGGCGGAGCAAGACCGAATCGCCGCCGAACAGGTCCGCCTGAGTGAAGAGATTCTCGATACAGCCAGACGACAGGCTGTCTCGACGGCGCATTTAGTGGTGCAAAGCGGGCCTAATGCGGGTCAGACCTTCGCGCTGCAAACGGGTATCAACATCATTGGCCGCACTGTCCGCGCCACGGTCCAGTTGTCGGACGTGCTGATCTCGCGGCAGCATGTGCGCCTCAATGTCGCGGCCGGGCGTGTGACGTTGGAGGACCTGGGCAGCGCCAACGGCACTTTCGTCAACGCGCAAAGAATCAGCGGCGCACTTCCCGTCACACTCAATGCTGGCGATACGATTGCCATCGGCGATACGGTGCTGGTCTTGCAGACGAAGGCTGACGCGCCGATCGTGCAGCCAGAAGAGCCTCACCCCGGACCGTTAGCTATCGAGCAGACCTTTATCGCGGAAGCCTCACCGCCGAAATCATTTGCCGATCAACTGGTGGCTGATCAACCGACGCGACTGTCTCTTGGTGATACTCAGTTGAGCACTGCATTTGCCGCGCGGCTGAAGGTCATTGCCGTTCCGACGTTGATTGCCGCAGCAGGCTTTGGCTTAAGCCTTGTGCTATGGATATCGGCCGTGAAAGGAGCATCTGACCTGACCCCGATCCTGGTATTGTCGGTCGTAGCCATTGGGCTGCAATGGACCGCAATGGGCCTGGCGTTGCGACAGCTGCGGGTGCCGGTATCGCCGCAGCGCTTAGTAGCTGTCGCAGTGGGGTGGGGCGTCGCGGGCGGGGCGAGCGTTGGTACGATCTATGCGCTGGTTGGGTTTTTCAACGATATCCCTGCATCTGATGTCACTGGCGCTACCGTGGGCGCGATTTTAGGCGCGGTGTGCGGACTTGTCGGCGGACAGATCACCGGCCGCATCCTGCGCTCGCCTGTGCCAACGCTGCGTTTGGGCGCTACGACCTGGGGCTGGGCTTTCGCGTTGACTGCGGGGGGCGGTGGGTTAATGTCCACGGTCTTTGGCGGCAGCGGTGAAGGCCTCGATTCGGCGTTTGCCGTGTACGGCGCGCTGATCGGCGCGATTGGCGGCGGGATAATGTTCTGGCAAATCGCGCAGGGGCATGAGTCGGCCGCTCCTCACCGCTCTGTGTCTACCGTCGTCAAATCGCAGGCCGCACCGAACAGTTCCGCAACCGCCAGGCTTGATCTTTCGTCACCGATGGTGCGAGCCATTGGCATTATCTGCGGCGGGTGGGTCTTGATTGAGCTGCTTGTTGTGCTGGTCGGTCAAACTGCCTCATCGGCGGAAGAGACGGCCACGTTTCTCAGTCTGGGCCTGGGGGTGGGCAGCCTCGGCGTGGGTTACGTGTTGCAGCGCGCCATCCCGTCGATGAAGCGTGCGGCGTGGTGGATGGCGGCTATCTGGTCGCTGGCCTTAATCGGTGCGATACAGATCGGCGTTGTCACTCATGTCGAATCGAGCGCGCTCAACGCTGTGGCGGTGGGGGTGTGCGGTGTCGTCAGCGCCTGGGCCGTGCTGCGTGACGTGCCGGGCGTGCCGCGCTGGCAATACGGCGTGATCGGCGCAATCTGGCTGGTAACCTATGCCATCGGCAGCGGCTACGCCTGGCATATGATCGCCTACAAAGCCCAGAATAATGGCTGGCGGATGGCGGACACCATGAACGCCCTCGGCCTGGACGTGTTCTCATTGACATTAGGCGCGATATTGAGCGCGGTTGCAGGCGGCGTGGTGTTATACCGCTTGCTGGATCGGGCGCGCGAGACGACCATCAACGCCGCCGGGGACGATCGGGGCTAGCTCGATGCGTGACGGACCGTTCGCGAATTTGACCGTTATCATCGATTGCTGAATAGATACAAGGACTGGCATGGCGCGCAAACTGGCCCTGATCATCGGCAACAGCCACTATCAAGACCCCAATCTTGCTAAATTGGTCGCGCCGGGTGAAGACGTCACTGATCTGACCGACGTGCTGGGCGATGCCGCCATCGGCGGCTTCGATCAAGTCATCCCGCTGATCAACGAAACCGACGCCGCGATTCGCCTGAGCATCGAAGATTTCTTCGCCGACAAAAAGCCCGATGATTTGCTGGTCATCTATTTCTCCGGCCACGGCGTGCGCGACGAACAGGGTCAGTTGTATCTGGCCGTCAACAACACGCGCGCCAATCGGCTGCGCGCCACGGCCATCCCCGCTGAGTTCATCACGAGAGAGATGGATCGCAGCCGATCCAAACGGCAGGTGTTGATCCTCGATTGTTGCCACAGCGGCGCGTTCGCGCAGGGCGCCAAAGCCGTCACGGGCGAAAGCGCCGGCACCGGTCCGACGTTTGAAGGCAGCGGCTATGGCCGTGTGGTGCTGACGGCCACGGATGCGACGCAGTACGCGTGGGAAGGCGACAGGGTCATCGGCGAAGCGGACAATTCGCTCTTCACGCATTTCATGGTGGAGGGGCTGCGTACCGGCTCAGCCGATACTGACGGCGACGGCCAGATCACACTCGATGAGATGTACGATTACGTCTACGAACAGGTCGTGACGCGGACACCCAGACAAACGCCCGGCAAGTGGTCGTACAAGCAGCAAGGCGACATCATCATCGCCCGCAATCCCCGGCCAATCGTGAAGCCCGCCGAACTGCCCGCCGAAGTGCAGCAATTGCTCGATGATACTCGGCCATTGGTGCGTGAAGCGGGTGCGCGCGAATTGGCTCAACTATTGCGTAGCGACAATTCGGGCCTGGCATTGACTGCTTTGACGGCGTTAAAGAAACTGGCCGAAGATGACAGCCTGCGAGTGCGAATGGCCGCGACACAACTACTCCAGGCCACCGCACCGCCCACAGTTACGACCGGTGAAGCCATCCACGAAACTGCCCCGCGTCTGCCCGCTGTCACGCCGGCCCGCGTGGTCATTCGCAGCGGACCGCTGGCGGGGAAGCACTTTGCCTTACAGCCCGGTGTCAACGTGATCGGGCGTGGCCCGGCCAATGAGGTCAGTCTGGCTGACGACAGTTCGGTTTCGCGGCGGCATTCGCAGATTGTGGCGCAGGGCAATCGCTTCACGCTGGAAGACCTGGGCAGCGCCAACGGCACCTTTATCAACGGCCAGTCTCTCACCGGCATTCACGTTCTGCGTGAAGGTGATGCGATTGCTGTGGGTGATACGACTTTGCTGTTTGAACTGAAATCGGCCGCACCGGCGCCTGTTCGCGAACTACCTGTTTCAATTCCAGTAGCGACTGGCGAAACGTCGATTCAACCACCCGTCGAAATCCCCGGTGTGATAACTCAGTCGGAACAGTCTGCGGTGGCGGCTGCGCCCGATCGGGTGCGCGCGGAACCGATCGGATCTCGGCCATCCCAACTTGATCGACGGTGGCTGGTGGCGGGCATCGTCGCCGCGCTGGCGATTATCGTTTTGATCGCCATCCCGTCACTCAATTCACCGGCAACCGCGCCCGCTGTAAAACCTCGGCCCACCAGCGAGGGGAGCGTGGCAACACCGTCTGCAGACTCGACGGAAGCGCCACAGCCGACTGATGAGTCTCAAGTCACGCCGGCCCCTGAATCGTCATTTGAACCTGTATCAGTGTCGGCCTCTGACTGTACCTACGGGGGCCTCTTTAAGACTATCGAGACGGTGGACGATCACACCGTAAGATTTGTGTTGTGTTCGCCGGATCCCGCGTTTGCTTTCAAACTGGCTTATCCCTCATTTGGTATTCAGTCGGCGCGGCATCTGGCAGCCAGCGAGGGCAAGCCGCTTGATACGCCCCTGGGCACGGGGCCGTATAAACTGGCCGGCTGGTCACGCGGTGACCAGATCACGTTGGTTGCGAATCCAGAATATTGGGGTGAAGCGCCGCACATGCAGACCCTCGTCGTCCGTTGGAACGAGCAGGCCGATGCGCGCGCGGTGGAGCTGCAAGCCGGTACGGTGGACGGCATCGACAATCCAGCCACCGAGCAGATCGCCCGTCTGCAGTCCGACTCGGCAGTGAAAGTGTATTGGCGCGCTGGCCTGAATACTTTCATGGTCGGCTTCAGCAATAATCAGGCCCCGTTCGATAATGAGATGGTCCGCCGGGCCATGGCCGTTGGCCTCGATCGCGCAGCCATAATCGAGAAGGGCTATCCCGGCGGCGCGACGCTAGCCGATTATGTGACGCCCTGTGAGATCGCGACGGGCTGTGGCGGCGAAGCCTGGTACGCTTACGATCGTGAGCTGGCTAAGGCGCTGCTGGCTGAGGCAGGTTATCCAGATGGCTTCACGATTAAGTTATCGTATCGCGATGTCGTCCGACCGTATCTGCCATCACCGCAGTTGGTGGCCGAGGAAATTCAACGGCAATTGGCCGAACTGAACATTCAGGTTGAGCTGGATCCCCAGGATTCCGCCGAATTCTTGGAAGTGTCTGCGCGCGGCGAACTGGCGATGTTTCTTATCGGCTGGCAAGCCGATTACCCCGATCCGTCTGTCTTCCTTGCACCCAACTTTGGCCGGGACGCGGGCAACCGGTTTGGCTCACAGTTCGATGATTTGGTTGATGTGCTTGATCAGTCCGCCACAATCAGCGTGGTGGCCGAACGCACGGACTTGTTCGCCCAGGCTAACAACCTGATCCGGCAGCATGTGCCGGCCATCCCTATCGCGCACAGTGGTCTGCCGCTGGCCTTCAGCGCAGCCGTTGAAGGCGTCCACGCTAGCCCGATGGGGCTGGAGGATTTTCGGACCATGCGCGTGTCTGGACAGGATACGTTGACTTGGCTGCAAGCCACCGAACCGCCCAGCCTGTACTGTGCCGATGAAACCACGCTCGACAGCCTGCGCGTCTGCGCACAAATCTTCGACACACTGGTGAGTTATGCGCCCGGTTCAACCCGGCTCGTCCCCGGTCTGGCCGAAACGTGGGGATCCAGCGGTGATGCCACTGAATGGCTCTTCATTCTCAATTCCGGTGCGCGGTTTTCTGACGGCACGCCGTTGACGGCCAACGATGTCGTAATGACCTTCGTTGTGCAGTGGGACGCCGCTCATCGCCTCCACACGGGCAACTCCGGCGACTTCTTGTATTGGTACTTGTTCGGCGAATTCCTCAATCGGTAACAACTGTCCGCCAGTTCATTGCCCGCCGGGCCAAAACGCCTGGCTCGAATTGGCGCGAATCGTGCTATACTCTGAGACAGTCAACCGCTGTTCACTCTGGTTTGACTGGCAGACACTATGGGCACTAAAGAACTGCTGGGCCAGGCCATCCTCACCGCACAGCGCGGGTCGCCGGACAAAGCGCGCGACCTGTTTCATCTCGTACTGATTGCCGAGCCGCGCAACGAGCACGCCTGGGTCTGGCTGGCTTCCATCGCGACCAACGACGCCGAGCGCGAGGAATGCCTGCGGCAGGTCGTCGCCATCAACCCCGGACATCCCAGCGCCGTGGCCGAATTGCAGCGTGTGATCGAGAAACGCCAGCGAGAACTATCGGCGCAGGTGACCGCTTTGAGTGCCGCGCCGGTGCCGCCCCCGATTGATCCGGCGGCGACTACTGCGGCCGGCGCCTCGACCACGCGCGGAGCAGCACCCGCCCGCCACCGTGGCGCGCTGAGCACTGGCCGCAAACCCATCCGGCCTCGCAATCAACGCATGATTTTGTACGTGGGCGGTGGCGGCGTGATTGTCATCTTGATCGCAATCCTGGTCTCGCTGGTCGCCAATCGGTCTGCTGCTTCGACCCTATCCACATCGACACCGACGGTTACGCTGACCTTTACGCCGACGGTCCCGCCCACGTGGACGCGGACATTTACACCCTCGCCGACGAATTGTCCGCCGAATATCTGCACGCCGACGCCGACCCTGACGCCGACACCCACCATTACGCCGACGGCCACATCGACGCTCACTTTGACGCCCAGCCGCACTTCGACGTCGACGCGCACGCCGACCCTGACGCGCACCCCCACGTCCACGAAGACCGAGACGCCGACGCGCACGGCCACATCAACCGCGACCAACACCGCTACGGCGACTTCAACCTCGACGGCTACGTCGACTTCGACCGTCACCGCCACGCCGTCGCCAAAGGCCTCGTCATCACCCACGGTCAGCGTCACGCCCTCACTGACCATCACCCCGTCGCCGAAGGCTTCGCCGTCGCTGACGATTACGCCGTCGCGCACGGCAACCCGTACGCCATAATCGCGCAAATTGGCTGTGGTATAATCCCGCGCACATTACCAAGACCCTTCGGATTAAGCGGCTTTGCCGCGACGTAATCCGAAGGGTCTTCATGAGAATCGTCATGAATCGCGATGAAGCCTGGAACATTGTTACTGAATTTACGGCCAGCGACTCGCTGCGTAAGCACATGCTGTCGGTCGAGGCGGCCATGCGCGCTTACGCGCAGCACTATGCCGCCGATGTCGATCGCTGGTGCGTGGTCGGCCTGCTGCACGACTTCGACTACGAGCGCTATCCGGACGTAGCCGTTGAAGGACATCCCGTCGTCGGGTCCAAGATTCTGCGCGAGCGCGGCGTGGACGAGGAGATCATCCGCTGTATTTTGTCGCACGCCACGGAAGTGACCGGCGTCGAACGTGAGACGTTGATGGAGAAGGCGCTGTACGCGTGCGATGAATTGACCGGCCTGATCACGGCGACGGCGCTGGTGCGCCCGAGCAAGAATATCGCCGATGTGGCCGTGTCCAGCGTCAAGAAAAAGTGGAAAGACAAAGTATTTGCCGCCGGGGTCGATCGAACGGAGATCGAACACGCCGCGGCCGATCTGGGTGTGCCGCTCGATGAACACATCGGCCGGGTCTTGCAGGCGATGCAGGCCATCGCCCCAATTCTGGGCCTGGATGGTAGTCTGGCGAAATGAAACTGCGTCGATCTGGCACGCCGCGTGAGGCGGAACCAAACGCGGCTGCGCCCGACAAGGCGGCGGCCGATAAAGCAGGCGCTGACCAACAGCGCAGCTGTCCGCAGTGCGGCTCGTTGATTTCCAGCCGCGCTAAGACGTGCCTCCATTGCAACGCCGATCTGGTGGCGATTGCCAAAGCCGAAGCAGCCAAAATCAAGCAGTTGCAGCGCCAGCAGCAGGAAAAGCGCGAAGAGGCCGCCACGCTGCCCACGCGCGTCATCGTCGTCATCGTCACGGCCTTGATCGTGGTGGCCATTCTAGCGTTGATCGTGCAAGGCTCGCAAGAATCGGCGCGATTGGCGTCGACGCCCACCGTGACGCGTACGCCCACCCGCACGGTCACCCCTACGCGCACGCCGCAGCCTTCGCCGACGAAGGCCTCTACACCGACCATTCCGCCGCCGCTGGAATACATCGTCAAGAGCGGCGACACGCCCGGCGCCATCGCCGCCTTCTACGACATCAGTGTCGAAGAACTTTACGGCTTCAACGGCAAGCAGCCCGATGATTTCATCATCCCTGGCGAAGTACTCAAGATTCCGGTGCCCACGCCCAAACCGACGTCGACGCCCACCCCGATCGGGTTTGAGTTGACGCGCACGCCTGTGCCGCCTACGCCGGCTGAGGCTGTGTACACCGTTCAACAGGGTGACACGCTCCTCGCTATCGCCATCAAACTGAAGGTTTCGATGGAGGCGATCCAGCAGCGCAATAACATCGACGATCCCTCTGAATTGCAGGTGGGCCAGCCGTTAATCATCCCGCTGGGCGCGACGCCGACCTTTACGCCCGCGCCGGTGCCGGCCAATTCCACGCCCACGCCGCGGTCCAACTATCCGGCCGTTAGATTGCTTACGCCGCTGGACGGCGAGATCATCGTGGGCAATGATCAGCCGGTGTTGCTGCAATGGCTCTCGGTGGGGGTGCTGCAACCGAACGAACTGTATCGGGCCGAAGTGGTGCAGTTGAACAGCGCGCGTTCGCCCTTGACGCTGCGCACGCTGGCGACCAGCTGGCGCTTGCCGCTGGATCTGTTCCCATTGCCCGGCGATCGCAATCGCGTGTTCCGCTGGACGGTCGAGATTATCCGGCAGGTCGGCGCCGGCAGCGACGGCGCGCCCATCTACGAAGTGGTGAGCCAGCTCAGCCAGTATAGCTTCCAGTGGCTGGCCGCCGCGCCCACGCCCACCGCCACCCCGACGCCGCGCTGATTTTTTCGTGGCAAATGGACATTCGATTGTCCATCGTTTATAATCAATTCAGTTGTTTGATGCGCACGCGTAACATCGCCGTTGACCACTGGCGGCCAGCCGCCGGTGAGAAACCCTGGAGGTGATGGCGTGGCAATCAATCTTGATCGGCCCATTGAGGAGTTGACCCCGCGTGAACTTGAGGTGTTGCGGTTGATGGCTCAAGGCTTGCCCAATCGCAAAATCGCCGAACAGCTGGCCGTGAACGAGCGGACCATTAAGCACCACGTCAGCGAGATCTTATCCAAACTCGGGGTCGACAATCGTACGCAGGCGATTACGTTTGCGGCCACACACGGCCTGATCACGTTGAACTAAGAATCAGCATGTCGAAACCCCGCCTCTTCGTCACGCGCATCATCCCGCCAAAAGGGCTGGATATGGTGCAGGCCCTCAGCGCCGATTACGACATCGAGGTCTGGCAAGACCCGCTGCCGCCCGCACACGACGTGCTGATCGAGAAGGTTAAAGGCTTGACCGGCCTGCTCTGTCTTCTCACCGACCAGATCGACGCGAATTTGATGGACGCCAGCGGGCCGCAGCTCAAGGTCATCAGCCAGATGGCGGTCGGCTTCGACAACATCGATATTCCGGCGGCCACCGCGCGGCGTATCCCCATCGGCCATACGCCCGGCGTGCTCACCGACGCCACCGCGGATTTTGCCTGGGCGCTATTGATGGCGGCGGCGCGGCGCGTGGTGGAAGGTGACAAATTCACGCGCGCGGGTCAATGGCAGACGTGGGGGCCGATCGATTTTCTTGGCCCGGACGTGAGCGGCGCGACGTTAGGCATCGTGGGTTTTGGCCGCATCGGGCAGGCCGTCGCCAGACGCGCGCAGGGCTTCGATATGCGCGTCCTGTACTTCGATCCCAAGCGCCAATCCGAAGCCGAACAAGCCTGTCACGCTGAATACGCCGATCTGGACACGGTGCTGCGCGAAGCCGATTTCCTGTCGATTCACACGGTCTTGTCGAAAGAGACCTATCACTACTTTGACGATGCGAAGCTGAAGTTGATGAAGCCGTCGGCGGTGTTAATCAACACCGCGCGCGGGCCGGTGGTTGATCCGGCGGCGCTCTATCGCGCACTCAGCACGGGCACGATCGCGTACGCGGCACTTGACGTGACTGAACCCGAACCGATCAACATGGATGATCCGTTGCTGACGCTGGATAACATCATTATCGCGCCACACATCGCCAGCGCCAGCTTCACTGCGCGCAACAAGATGGCGACGATGGCGGCGGCCAATCTCATCGCGGGTCTCAAGGGTGAGCGGCTGCCCAACTGTGTGAATCCGCAGGTGTATGAAGCGTGACTGGTAATCGGTTGATCAGTCATCGGTAGATTGGTAGATTAGTAGAATAGTGATCGGTCAACTGGTAACGGGTCAACTTGCCACTCGCCTGACCGATCACCAATCACCGATTGACCAGTTGACTGCTCACTAATTTTTCAGGCAACCAATCCACCAACACCATCATGTGGCTCAATCGTCCCGTACTCGTCACCGGTGCGACCGGCTTTGTGGGTAGTCATCTGGCGGAGCGCCTCGTCGCCGAGGGCGCGCGGGTGCGCGTGCTGGTGCGCGATCCTTACAAACTGACTGATTCACTGCGCGATCGAGTTGAGATCGTTACCGGCGATCTGCTTCAACCCGATTGTTTTGCGCCTGCGACCCGGGACATCGACACGGTTTTTCATGTGGCCGCGTGGCTAGGCACGCCCAACCGCGTCGAAGCCGCGCACGCTATCAACGTCACGGCGACACGCCAACTGGCCGAAGCCGCCCGCTCGAACAACGTGCGGCGCTTCGTGTATACCAGCAGCATCGCCGTGTACGGGCCGGTGAAGAGTGGCGTAGCCGATGAAACGCAGCCGCACTGGCCGGTGTATGTTTACGGCGAAACGAAGTCGCTGGGCGAACAGGCCGCGTTGGCGACACGCACGGACCGATTTGAAGTAACCATCATCCGTCCGGCGATGGTGTATGGCGCGCGCGGCGCGGCCTGGACGACATTGCCGGTGAAGTTGGCTCGGCGCGGACTGCCATCGCTTGTAGGTGGCGGCTATGGCTTCAGCCATCCCGTGTACGTTGAAAACCTGGTCGATGCCTATTTGCTGGTGGCCGAATGTGACAAGGCTGCGGGCGAGGCCTTCACCATCAGCGACGGCGATGTGCCGTGGCGCGAGTTCTTCGGGCGCTACGCGGCGATGATGGGTAAACGCGCCCGATCGATGCCGGCGGCCCTGGTGTGGCTAGGTGCGGCCGTGGCTGAGATTGCATCAAAGGTCACTCGTCGTCCGCCGTCGATTTCGCGCGCACAGTTAGGCTTCGTGACCGGGCAGGCGCGATTGAGCACCGCCAAAGCGCAGCGTCTGTTAAGTTGGATGCCGCGCTTCTCACTGGATGAAGGACTGCGCCGCACGGAAGCGTGGCTGCGTGAAGAAAAGTATCTGTGAATGCATCGTGCTTAGTTCATAATGCATAATGACGTTGCCGCGCACTGCTGCACTAAATTATGAACTATGAATTATGCACTATGCATTGAGAATTGAGCATTGATCATTGAGCATTGAAACCGGTCACTTCATTCGAATACAAATTCCGGCCCGTTCGCGGGCGCTGTGGCTAAGTCCTGCCTGGGCGGTCGTATGCGGCATCGTCGCGTCGAGCGCCTTTGTGTGGACGGGGCGCGATGTGCTGATCGCGATGCTGGCGGTGCTGCTGGCCGACGGTGCGTGGGCGACGGCCTGGTGGGGCTTAGTGGAAACAGATTGGCCGCAGTTGATCGCGCGTTGGCCACAGGTCACGCCCGATCCGATTGGTCAGCCGTGGCCGCTGGCACGCGCCGGCTCGCCCGCCGATCGCGCTCAGCATTGGACGGCGCGCACGCGCGTGTGGTGGCGCGAGGTCTTGTGGCCGGAAGCCAGCACGCCGGTCTTGAGCGCACTCGCCTCGAGCGCGCTGGCCGTGGTGCTGAGCGCCATCATCGGTTGGGCGGCGTTGACGTTGAGCCTGGGCGCGTTCGCCCTGACGCAGATCGGAGTGTTGCTGGAGCATCAGCATGGTCGGGCCTCGCACGTGGCGCGCGGCGCGATGGATGTGGGCCTGGCCTGGGCGCTGGGTCACGCAACCTTTGGCGCCTTGACGCCGCTCTCGGCAGGTGTGGCGGCGTTGTTCGCGATTGCGTATGGCAGTTCAGTCGATCTGGCGCGCGGCGGACAACAGGCGCGGTGGTGGCTGCTGCCGCAAGTGCTGGTCGTGGTCATCCTCGTGTTGATTCAGCAGCCGCTGGCCGCGTTTGCCGTGATCTCGTTATTGATTGCGCAGTCGCTGCTGGCGACGGTCCGGCGCGGTTTGCCCTTCGCACAGGGCGCGCAAGTGTGGCTGCTGCTGGCGATGTTAGTGACGGCGCTGGCGATACGTTAAACGTGTTCCGTGGTGCGTGTTTCGTGATGGTTCACGCACTACGCATCACGCATCACGTCAAATAATGTCCCCGCTGATTCTCATCCTTCTCTTCGTTCTCCTCGCTGCCTTTCTCTACTGGCAGTTAATTCTGGCGGAAGGCGCGTACCTGGGCAAGCGCGTGGTTGCCTGGTTGTACGATGTCGTCGCAACACGCTATAACGCCATCAAGCATTATGATCCCGATGACGATGCGCGTTTTCTGGGTGAGCCATTAGTCATGTCGCTGCAAGGCGAGAGCGAGCCGCTGGTGCTGGATGTGGCGACGGGCACCTCGCGGCTGCCGCTGGCCCTGTGTCAACAACCGCTCTTTCACGGCCGCATTATCGCGCTGGATAATGCCCGCCGCATGTTGCGCGAGGCCACGCGCTACGTGGCCGATCATCGCGAGCGTGTGACGTGGGTGTGGGCGCACGCCGTGCCGCTGCCCTTCGACGACAACACGTTCGAGTTGGTGACGTGCCTGGAAGCCCTGGAATTTATGCCGGACACGCGCGCGGCGTTAGCAGAATGCGTGCGCGTGCTGAAGCCGGGCGGCTTGCTGCTGGCGTCCAATCGCATTGCCACCGGCGCAAAGTTGATGCCGGGCAAGACTTTTTCCAAAGCTAATTTTGAAGCGTTGTTGCAGGCGTTGGGCCAATCGGATGTGACCACGCAAGTGTGGCAGTTCGATTACGATCTGGTCTGGTCGATCAAGCCGGATGACGAGGCCAGTGTCATTCCGAGTCTCGAAGGGACGAGGAATCTACATGCCGATGGGGGGCATGACTCATCGGGTGACGAGATTCCGCGCTCGCCTTGTCCGCCGCAAAGCGGCGGAGGCGCGCCGGGCGTCGCTCGGAATGACATGTTGCTGCGCTGCCCGATCGATCGCGGCCTACTCGATCGCGTGGATGCGGCTTATCAGTGCCGCACCTGTTCGCGCCGCTATCCGATCGGGGCGGATGGGGTCATTGAGTTGTTGCGGTGAGTCGGTAATGGAGTGTCGGACTGACTCTACACACAGCATGTCAGAATCTACGGAATCGATTCGGCCAAGCGAAGCAGACTTTCTTGGGAAAGCGCCGTTGAGTCAGCCGCCAACATGAACGTCCGGCCGTTGCTTTCCCAGATCATCGATGCGCCTTTTGTAACATCCCTGTTTGACTTCCAACGAGAAGGATTCCATTTTCGCACTGAACCAGTTAGATCGGCCAGCCCGGTAACGCCACGGTAAAAAATGGCGGGTTGACCATTGAGCATGATTACTTGTGGTTCACTATCCGGCCCTACGCTAATGTATGACGCAAGAGCACAACCTGAGGTTGGATCATGGGATGGTCCGTCAGGACAAGAGCCTTTCATGATGTGTAACTGGATTGTTTCACCGGCATCATTTTTCCATTCAAACAGAGCAGAAAACGGTGTCTCGTCAAACATAGACGCATAATAAAGCGCCCCTCGCGCTTGAAGTGTATAGCCGGATGGAATCCAGGTCGGCAGTCTTGCAAAGAATGAATAGCCGGTAGAAACATCGTTCGGACTTATCGGCGTCCAGATCAGAGAATAGTCTGCGCCGTCCCCGGTGGGTGCTGGTGGTTCTGCGCTGACAATGACGGTCGTGCCTCGCACGGTTATTCTTGCAATGATATCGTCGATAGCCGCACGGACAGCCGGCGATACGGCAATCGTCAAGACGAACATCACGCCCAGGGCCATCAGGGCAAAAGCCAGTCGTTTTGCAGCGGAGGTCCGGCTAACAGGTGCCTTGGCTTCTGCCTCTCGCGCCAGCCGTGCATAAAGCGATCGGGCAAACTCCGGTCGCGGCGACTGGCGAGACTTCGAAAGGAAATCGTCGTTCATGGTTTTTCCTCCCAGGCAGCACGTAATTGCTGCGTTACGCGATGGAGAATGGTGCCTACGTTGGATTCACTCATCCCAATCAGCTGAGCGATGGCGCGATTGGTAAGGCCCGCGCCGTATTTGAGTGCAACTAATTCGCGGTCACGGTCTGTCAAGCGGGCCAGCAGAATCGAGAGCCGTTCAAAATCTGACCGCTGTTGAACCACGCCTTCCACTGTTTCGTCGTCGGCTACCTGAAAGGCAGTATCAAGCGAGACTTCGGGATGGGGCCGGCGGAAGAAATCAACGACTACATGCCTGGCGATCGTGAATAGCCATGTCGAGAATGCGGCCAAATCGTGCCGGTATCGACGACGATTTCGCCATGCTCTCTCGAAAGTCTCGGCCGTCAAATCTTCAGCCAGCCGGTCGTCGCCGACTCGATAGCGAAAGAAGTTGTAGAGCCGCGGTAAATCTGCCTGGTACGCGGCTTCCCAGTCGACTTCGTGAGTGAAAGTGCTCAATCTTCCGAAGATGCGTGATTGGTCTGTCATCCTACAACATTATACGTTGTCGCTGCAAAAGTATCACACTGCGCCCGCACCATTACAGTTTCGTTGCTCATTGCGGGCTGCCACGCTTCGCGCGCAGCATTGCCGCTGGATTGCCAAATCCAGCGAGAGCAGCCAATGGTAATCCCGCTCAAGTCAACGGCCTGTCCTGCCACCAGCTGACCGGTTACCAATCACCAATCACCAATCTACCAATTTACTGATTGACCAATCACCGATCACCGATTGACCAGTTACCCCTCCCCGCCTATACTTGCCGCATGCGTTCTCGCCGATGGC
>JAUQXD010000420.1 GCA_030834835.1 Thermoflexales bacterium
TGGCCGGCCGCCGTTACGCCGTTGAGCGTGTGGCTGCCGCCGTACAGTTCCACTCAGGTCGTGGTGTCGACGACGATCCCCGGCGCGGCCCTGGCCGGCGCACAGGACGTGCTTACCGTCACGGCGACTTCTGAGATCGGCGGGCTGACTCGAACAGTGGCGCTCACGACGACGGCTAACGCGCAGTATGCCGTGAGCCTGTCCCCCGGTGCGGCACAGCAAACGGGCCGGCCCGGGGCAGAGGTCGTATACACTTTGACCATCACGAACGCAGGAAACATCACCGATAGTTTCGCTCTGTCGCAGGGCGGAGGCCGGTGGCCGGTGAGCGCGCCCGTTATGATACCGGCGCTGCCCGCCTGGACGGAGGCGAGTTTCGCGGTGACGGTTACGTTGCCGGCCACCTGGCAGACACTGTCGGAGACGGTGATCCTCACGGCGACCTCACTGGGCGGCGGCGGCGCGCCAGTAGGCGCGGGCGCGCAAGGTGGCGGCGCGAACAGCGCGCCGTCGTTCGCCGTGGCGCAACTCACAACCACGATGGAGCCGTATCGGGTCTATCTGCCGATGCTGCTGAGGTAGCGCCTCGGTTGCAGAGGATCCACGAAGTCCACGAAGAGGCACGAAGTAGCTCGTGGATCACGAATAATTTCCCATCGCGTGGACGCGGCCAGGCGCGTGTTTCTTGGAGTCTTATTGCTCGTCATTCCCGCGTGCTCGCGCAGCGGGCGGGATACGGCGAGAGGCGCAAAGTAGCTCGCGGGCCACAGCGGCCTCGCTCAAATTGAGAATTGCTGGTCAGGTGCGGCCCGCTGGCGTTTAAGATGACAATCGGCGTTTATATTTGAGGAGGCCTGAAAGTCGACGGCGGGCCAGGCCACGTGTATAATCGGGGCGGCCCAATCTTCAAAACGTGTGCGCGGGCTGTTGGTGGTTAGAGTTTTGTCAAACTATGTCGGATGCCTCAAAGAATAAGTAGAACTACGTATTTACAGCGACAACAAACGGGCGTATGATTGCGCCCCGAAAAGACAGTTGCACGGTTGAGGTGTCGAGAGGCTACGGGTAGGACGACCTCCGCGCCTGACTGCAATGAAGTTGAAATCGTATTGCAAGGTTGCGGCGTGCGAGACGTGATAGAATGGCGCAGCGCACAATAAACAGTGCGAGGCATGACGGATGCCAAGCGATAATGGGTCAAAATACGAATTGACGCTCAGCCGCATTGAGCCTATAGTGTTTGGGTTATGAATAGACCTCATCCCCAATACCTCCCCGCCAGCGGCGGATGAAGAAACAAAGACAGCTATGGACGATTCTTTACGAAAATACCTGAGCATCCTCTGGCACTGGGCCTGGTTGATAGGCCTGGCAGTCGTACTCGCCGGGGGCGCGGCCTACATGACCGATCGACTGACGCCGCCCGTCTACTCGGCTTCGACCAAGCTGCTGGTGAATGAAGCCCCCAAACTGGCCGACGCGGCCTCAATATTGATCAATGACGCTCGATTGGGACAGACCTACTCCGATATGATGGTCCAGCGGCCCGTGTTGGACAGGGTGATCGACACGCTGGGGCTGAATCTGTCAGCCGGGCAGCTGGCGGGCGCGGTCAGGGTTGAAATCGTGAGAGACACCCAGCTGCTGCGGCTGACGGTGGAGAGCGAGGACCCGGCCCAGGCGGCGGCCATCGCCAACACGATCCCCGCGGTTTTTCGCCAGCTGAATGCCGATATGCAGGCCCAGCGCTACGCGGATGCCAAGGCCAGCCTGACGGAACAGCTGGCAGTGGCGGCCGATCAGATTACGGCCAAGCAGGACGCGATCGATCTGGTGGCGCGCTCGGTCGCACCCCAGAAAGAGGCGGACCTGCTCCGTCTGCAATCGGATCTGGCGCAGCTGCGCCAGGTATACGACCGATTGTCGGCGAGTTATGAGAACATCCGGCTGGCCGAGTCGCAATCGGCCAGCAACATCGTCATCTCCGAGCCGGCCACAGTGCCAACCGCGCCCGTGCGCCCCCAGACATCGCGCGACACAATGATGGGGGCGGCCCTGGGGCTGCTGCTGGCGCTGGGCATGGTGTTCTTGATCGAATATCTGGATAACACGATCCGGTCACCGGAACAGGTGGTTACCGGATTAAATCTGCCCGTAATCGGGCTGATTATGCAGGCGGCGGGGGCGCGCGACAGAGGCGATCGGGCCCTGCAATCGACGGCGGGGACGGAATTGATCGCGCTACAGGAGCCACGCTCACCGATCACGGAGGCGTATCGGGCGCTGCGCACCAACATCCAGATCGCGGGCGTGGATCAGCCCATCCGCACCCTGCTGGTGACCAGCCCCAGCCCTAACGAGGGCAAGTCGACGGTGGCCGCGAATCTGGCGATCGTCATGGCACAGGCCGGTCGGGAAGTGATTCTGCTGGACGCCGATCTGCGCCGGCCGCGCATCGCCAAACTCTTCGATCAGCACGACGCCGTGGGCCTGGCGGCCACGCTGCTGGACGACACGCGCCAGTGGCAGAAGGTGTTGATGCCGACGAAGATGGACCACCTCCGAACGGCGCCGGGCGGGGAGCCGCCGCCCAATCCGTCGGAACTGCTGGGCACGAAACGGATGCAGGAGTTCGTGGGATTTTTGAAGGAGCACAGCGACACCATCGTGATCGATTCGCCGCCGCTGCTGCCGGTGACCGACGCGCTGGTGCTGGCCCCGCAGGTCGACGGCGTGATTGTGGTCGTGGAATATGGTTCCACGCAGCTGCGCCCCGCCCAACAGGCGGTGACGCAGCTGAAGCAGGCCGGAGCACGGGTGCTGGGCGTGGTGCTGAACAAAGTGCCGTCGAGCCGGCGCGGGTATGGTTACGGTTACAACTATTATCGGCATTACTATGCGGACTACAGCGGCGACGGCCGGGGTTCCGGACACGGCACGGATACGCCAGGGGGAGCCAGACAGCCGCGCAGCGTCATGTCAGGCTCATTGATGGCGAAAATGCGGACCCGGAGAGCGGACGACGTGAAATTGCGGCAATAAAGGCAACAGACGAGCGAGCAGACCGATAAACAACCAGACGGACAGGATGAGGGCGAATAAGACCCTAATAAGGGCTTAGTAAAACAAGAATAAAAGCAGAGCGCGGCGCGCGCCGCGCAGGCTTCACTTGATCTGGTTTCTAAGGAGGAATCAGATGGCTAAGGTTCGCGAAGGCAGTCTGGTGGCAAGTCAGTTACGCGGGATGGTGGGCGACGAGCTGGTGTTCCGCCGCCGCAAAGGCGAGACGCTCGTAACGGCCCGCCCGGAACAGGACCCGAACCGGCAACCCACGCCGGCCCAGCTGGCGCAACAGGCCCGTTTCCGGCAGGGGGCCGTCTACGCCCAGAAGGCGATGGCCGTGCCGGAGGACAAGGCCCGATATGTAGCCGAGGCCGAGGGCACAACGGGCACGGCGTTCAGCATGGCCGTGCGGGACTTTTTGAATCTGCCCGAAGTGGACGAGGTGGATCTGAAAGCCTATACCGGGGCGGTCGGCAGCACGATCACGGTGACGGCGACGGACGACTGCGGCGTGACCGGGCTGCACGTACAGATCGAGCAGATGGACGGAAGCCTGGTGGAAGCCGGCGAAGCCGTGCAGGTGGCCAACAGCCCGGCCTGGGTGTATACGGCAACGACGGCAAACCCGGCCACGGCCTGCAAGGTCACGGTGACGGCGACGGACCGGCCCGGGCATGCCGCCACGCTGACGGAGAATAAGGGCTAGCCCACAGGACAGCAGCAGTCATTTAACGGGCTGCGACGCCGGGCAGACAAGGCCCGCAGCCCGTTCCTGTTATACGCCAGAGGCCAGGATCAGCAGGCAAGAGCCAGACCCAGCATGATAAAAGCACTCATTACCGAAAACCAACTGGCGGAGGACGTCATTACCGCCGTCCACAAAGTGGCCGCCGCCTATGCCGGTTGAGCGCCGACTGATCGCCGGGCTGGCGTTGTGCCTGAGCGTGGCCCTGGCAGGCCCGCGGCTGGCGGGCGGCCTGAATCATAATGCAGTCGCCCTGGCCGTCAGTTGGTCTGTGTTGGATTATGCCCGCGTTGATTTTGCCCAGTTCAACCTGGACGATCATTCGAGTGAAAAGACACTGGCAGACTATGGCCTGGGGCAGGTCCATGAGCAGCAGGGCGATTTTGGGCGAGCCGAGCAGTTGTGGAGCGGCGTGCTGCAAACCGGCAGCCATCAATTACCTTTGATCCGGGTTAAGGCCAGCCACAGTCGCCCGCTGGCAGAATTGGCCAGCCAGCTGTACCCAGGTGTGGCGCTGTGTTGGGATTGGCTGGGCGACACGTGGGCGGCGGAGGCCCCTGAAGCCGCGTTGGACAATTATTTGCGAGCAGTGCAAATCGAGCCCGGAGCCAACCTGGTCTGGGAGAAGATTGGCGCGCTGGCGGAACGACTGAATCAGACAGAGGTGGCTTCCAACGCCTATCGACAGGCGTGCAACATCAAGGCCATTCGCAACGGCAGCTGTCTGAGCGCGGCGCGATTGGCCTATGGAGCAGGTGATTGGGCGACCGTCATTGAGTATTACAAGCGGGGCGGACAGCCAGAACAAGTTCAGGGCTGGGTGCAGCTCATCACGGCGGCCAGGAAGTTGGGGCGCACGGATGAAGCAGATCGATATTTGCAGCAGGCGCAGGCCGGGTATCCGGCTGATTATTTGAAACTGCTGGGACAGGAACCTTGAGTACAGTCCGAAAAGCTCTGTGGAATCAGTCGTTCCCGCATGCTTTCGGCGGGAATCCAGAGTCACGGTGTAATCGAATAGCCAATCGGCTTACTGGATGCCCGATAGAAGCGTTCGGGCATGACGATTAGCCACGATAGCTCTGCAAGACTTTCTTGAGTGTACTCAGGGTCAGGGAACTAGCCACACAGCGAGACGGTGCATTAACTGGAGTTTTATAAAACCATGCGGAGTGGATTGAGATCGGTACCCAACAACCAGGACTGGACCCTGATCATCGGCCCGCGGCGCAAGCTGTTTGACCTGCGCCTGCGGGAGTTGTGGAGCTATCGGGATTTGATCAGGCTCTTCGTGCGGCGCGATTTCGTCTCGGTGTACAAGCAGACCATCCTGGGGCCGCTGTGGTATTTGATTCAGCCGCTGCTGACCACCATCACGTTCACCGTGATCTTTGGCAACATCGCCAAACTGCCCACGGACGGCCTGCCACAATTTCTGTTCTATATGTCGGGCACGGTCATCTGGACGTATTTCGCCAGCTGTCTGACCAAAACCTCGGAGACGTTCATCGGCAATGCCAATTTGTTCGGCAAGGTGTATTTCTCCCGGCTGGCGGTGCCGGTGTCGATTCTGATCTCCAACCTGATCGCGTTCGGCATCCAGTTTGTGTTCTTCCTGGCCTTTATGGGCGTGTTTATGCTGAGCGGCACGCCGTTACAGCCCAACGCGTGGATGCTGCTGACGCCGGTGCTGCTGCTGATGATGGCCGGGCTGGGCTTCGGGTTGGGCATCATTATTTCGTCGCTGACCACCAAATACCGCGATCTGCGCTTCCTGGTGGTGTTTGGCGTGCAACTGCTGATGTATGCCACACCCGTCATCTACCCGGTGGCCGCCATCCCCGCCCGCTACCAGACGTTGATTCAACTGAACCCGCTGTCATCGGTGGTGGAGGCATTCCGTTACGCCTATCTGGGCGGCACGCCGCCGGAGTGGGGGGCGTTGCTCTACAGTTTCGGCTTTATGCTGGTGGTCATCGTCGCGGGGACGGTGCTGTTTAACCGGGTGGAAACCACGTTTATGGATACGGTGTGAGTCTGGCTGTAATTTGAGATGATCCGTAACAACTCAGCGGGTGTGGGTGGTTGTCATTCCCGAGTGCTTTCGGCGGGAATCCAGCAACCCTGTCGACCATGATTCTGGATGCCCGACAGAGGCATTCGGGCACGACAGAGTCGATCAGTTAAGAACGATATGAGCAATACCGTCATCAGCGTTGAGAACTTATCCAAGGTGTATCGCCTGGGCCAGATTGGCACCGGCACGCTGACCAACGATCTGCGGGTGTGGTGGGCGAAGGTGCGCGGCCAGCCCAACCCCTTGCTCAAGATCGGGCAGGCCGATCACGGCAACCGGGCAGGCGAAGACCTGTATGCCCTGCGCGATGTGAGTTTCACCGTGCAACAGGGCGAGGTGCTGGGCATCATTGGCCGCAACGGCGCGGGCAAGAGCACGCTGCTCAAAATTTTGTCGCGGGTGACGGCCCCCACCAGCGGACAGGTGAAGGTGAAGGGCCGTATTGCCAGCCTGCTGGAGGTGGGCACGGGCTTTCACCCGGAGTTGACGGGGCGCGAGAACGTGTACCTGAACGGCGCGATTTTGGGGATGAGCAAGGCCGAGATCGCCCGCAAGTTTGACGAGATTGTAGCCTTTGCCGAGATCGAGAAGTTTCTGGATACACCGGTCAAGCGCTATTCCAGCGGAATGTATGTTCGGCTGGCTTTTGCGGTGGCCGCGCACCTAGAGTCAGAGATTTTATTGGTAGATGAAGTCCTGGCTGTAGGGGATGTTGAATTTCAGAAGAAATGCCTCGGGAAGATGGGCGAGGTTGCAAAAGAGGGACGGACGGTCTTGTTTGTTAGCCACAACATGCAGGTCATATCCACTTTGTGCGGCTTGGGGCTTTTCTT
>JAUQXD010000421.1 GCA_030834835.1 Thermoflexales bacterium
TGCGAATCCAGATCGAGGTGGTTGGTGGGTTCGTCGAGCAGCAGCACGTTTGCGCCCTGCAACGCGAGGACGGCCAGCGCCACGCGCCCGCGCTCGCCGCCGCTGAGATCGCTGATGCGCTTGTCGATCATGTCGCCGCTAAAGAGATAACTGCCCAACAGGCCGCGCGCCTTTGAAACAGGCATATTCTGCACTTTGAGAATCGCGTTCAGCATACTGTCGTTGGGATCGAGCATCTCGTGCGCCTGAGCGTAGTAGCCCACTTTCACGCTCGCGCCCAATTCGATCTCGCCCTTCAACGGCGGAATCTGCCCCAGCGCTGTTTTCAGAAATGTTGATTTGCCCGCACCATTCGGCCCCCAGATCGCCACGCGCTGATTGCGATACAGGTAAAGCTGCTCGCACTCCAACAGCGGCTTGCGATCATCCTGATAGCCGATGACCAGGTGACTGGCCCGCAACACGATGTCGCCGCTGCGTTGCTGCGTGCTGAGATTCAACCGCAGGGCCTTGCGCGCCTCAGGTCGATTGACCAGATCGGCCGATTGCTGCAACCGTTCCAATCGAGTGCGCCGACCCTGCGCCTGCCGCGTGTTCTGGCCCGCCATGTTGCGGCGAATGTAGTCTTCTTCTTTGGCGATGAAGGCCTGTTGTTTTTCGTACTCTTTCAACTGGCGTTCGAAGCGTTCTTCGCGCTGAATGAGATAGTGCGTGTAATTGCCGCGATACGCCTCGACCCCGCCGGCCTTCAACTCCCACACGGTGTCCGCTATTGCGTCGATGAAATAACGATCGTGCGAGACCACGATGATCGATCCGGCGTAGTCTTTTAATGTCGCTTCCAGCCATTCGACAGCGCCCACGTCCAGGTGATTCGTCGGCTCGTCCAGGAGCAGCACGTCGGGTTGCTGCAGGATCAATCGGGCGAGCAGGGCGCGCGTCTTTTGTCCGCCGCTAAAGATGTTGACTGGCCGCGTCCAATCGCTCTGATCGAAACCGACGCCGCTCAGCACCTGTTGAATCCGCAGTTCGAAGGTGTAGCCGCCGGCATTCTCAAATTGCTCGGCGATTTTGCCGTATTTTTCCAGCGCCGCATCGTGCAGATCGGGATCGGCCAGCGCGTGTTCCAGGTCGCGCATGTGATGTGCCAACTGATCGAGTTGGGCGAAGACCGCCCGCATCAGATCGAACAGCGCGATCGGTTCCGATAAAAGTTGATCGGCGTGCTGCGGCAAAAAGCCGATCGTCTGGCCGCGCGCGCGATGTACCGCGCCGCCGCTGGGTTCTTCCAGGCCGGCCAGAATATGTAGCAGCGTGGTCTTGCCCACGCCGTTGGGGCCGACGAGCGCCGCGCGCTGGCCGTGCGCCAACGCGATCGTGACATCGTGCAGGACATCCTGCGCGCCATAAGCTTTGCTGACATGATGAGCGGTAAGAATCGACATGGGGTCAAGCGTAAAACGTAACAGGCTATTTGTCAATGAGGCATTTACGCATTACGGGTTACGTTTTATAATACACACATGGCTCCTCAACTCTCCAATCTGAAACGCGTCATTGCCGGTCGCTTAACGTGGACTGTCTGGCTGGAAGCCCTCATGGCGCTGTGCCTGATCGGGCTGGGCACGGTTGGTGCACTGCTGGCGATGCAGTCACGACCGTATCTCGGAGAAGCTGCCAGCGACCTGGCGCAAGTGCCGGTGCGCGTGATCACCTCGCCCAATGTGCCCGCACTTGCGGCGTTTGTCGTGGCGCTGGGCGTCGGCGTGACGGGCGCGGCGTGGTTCGTCGTGCGGCTGATTCACTGGCGTTTCTTTGCGCCGGTTGCCGCGCGGCGCGTGTGGCGGCAAGCCTTATTTTTAGGCATTTTAACCGGCGTCCTCGCCTGGCTGAAAGTCAATCAGTCGCTGGTCTGGCCGCTGGCCGTCATCATCATCATCGCCTTTGCTCTGGCTGAACTGTATTTAAGCCTGCGCAACACTCCTCAGAGCGACAAACAAGCGTGAGCGAACTCCGACAATTGCCCGCGGTCGATAAGCTGCTCCATGATGCGACGGCGTTGATCGAGACGTATGGTCGCACCCTCACGCTGGAGGCGATCCGTGCGGCGTTGGACGAA
>JAUQXD010000422.1 GCA_030834835.1 Thermoflexales bacterium
CAGTTGAATACACGCTCGTGCTCCTCAGGCGAAATCATGTCGTTGAGTTGGCCGCGGCCCGTCGGCACGAGGAAGAACACGCTCCATTGCACCGCGCCGACTTCTTCCACAAACTTGATCATCTCTGGCAGCAGGTCGAGGTTGTGACGGGTGACCGTCGTGTTGATCTGTGCGCTCAAGCCGATCGATTGCGCGTTGCGCAGAATCTTCATCGTCCGTTCCCACGAGCCGGGCACTTGCCGGAAAGCGTCGTGCACTTCAGGACGCGGCGCGTCGAGGCTCAGCGCGATGCGGCGAATACCGGCTTCTTTAACTTTGTTCAACCGTTCGGGTGTGGGTAAGGCCGTGGCTGTCGGCGTGAGCGAACAACGCAGACCTTTGTCGCTGGCATACTTGATTAGATCGAAAAGATCAGGCCGCATCATGGGATCGCCGCCCGTGAAGATCAAGATCGGGTTGCCGAAGTCTTTGATGCGATCGATCAAATGATGGGCTTCTTCGGTCGTGAGTTCGCGCGGATCGCGCGTATGCTGCGCGTCAGCGCGGCAATGGACGCACGCAAAAGCGCAGGCACGCGTGACTTCCCACGCGATGGTGAACGGCGCCAGATCGAAATCGGCTTCCAGCATGTGCGCGTCGTGCAGGTGCCGCTCGGCGGCGGCCCGCGGTGTCAGTTCCCCTCGCCTGTCGCTGGCGACGGGAGAGGGGTTAGGGGTGAGGGTTACTTGATCCATTGGGCAGCATCCTTCGCATGATAGGTGATAATCAGATCAGCGCCGGCGCGTTTGATGCTCGTGAGAATTTCGAGCGTGACGCGCTCTTCGTCGATCCAGCCGTTGCGCGCCGCGGCTTTGACCATCGCGTATTCGCCGCTGACGTTGTAGGCGGCCAGCGGCAACTGCGGAAATTGTTCGCGCGTCTGGCGGATGATGTCGAGGTACGACAGCGCAGGTTTGACCATCAGCATATCCGCGCCTTCGGCCACGTCGAGTTCGGTTTCGCGCAAGGCTTCGCGCGCATTGGCCGGATCCATTTGATGCGTTTTGCGATCACCAAACTTCGGGGCACCCTGTGCCGCTTCGCGGAACGGACCGTAAAAGCCGGAGGCGTATTTGGTCGAGTACGACATGATCGGGATGTGTTCAAAACCGCTTGAATCCAAGCCAGATCGAATGGCGGCGACCATGCCGTCGATCATGCCGCTGGGCGCGACGATGTCGGCTCCAGCTTCCGCGTGTGAACTGGCGACTTTTACCAACACCTTGAGTGTTTCATCATTCAAGACATAGCCCTCAGGCAGATGCGGCTGATCGCCATGATTCAAGATGCCACAATGGCCGTGATCGGTGTATTCGCACAGGCACACATCCGTGATGACGATCATCTCCGGCACAGCCTGTTTGATCGCGCGCGTCGCTTGCTGCACGATGCCATCGGACGAAAAGTTCTCCAACCCGATCGGGTCTTTCGCGGCTGGCAAGCCAAACAAAATCACGGCGGGAATGCCCAGCTTCGCAATTGCCTCGGCTTCGCGCGCGAGTTGATCAATTGACCATTGATACACGCCTGGCATCGAGTTGATTTCGTTCTTGACGTGCCTGCCGTGCGTCACGAACAGCGGATAAATGAAGTCGTCCGGCGCAAGCGTCGTCTCGCGTACCATGCGGCGCAGGGTCGGATTGAGCCGCAGGCGGCGAGGCCGAATGGAGTGCTGAGTGCTGAGTGCTGAGTGCTGATTGGGAGTGAGCGAACTCTCAAATAACGCCGGGGTCTTATGCATACGAACCTCAAGAGTGTTGCGCGGGCATTCGCGCAGATTCGGGTTGATTCGCGGAGAAGTGCTCGACCACAGCCGAGACCAACCCCGTCATCGTGTATTCGGTCGCCACGATGTCTACCCGCAGGCCAAGTTCGCGTGCGGTGCCGGCGGTGATCGGACCGATGCAGGCGATGAGGGTGTGGGGCAAGATAGCTTCCCGCAAACTGCGCGGGACTTCGTCTTGCCCGACGAGTGCAACAAGATTGCGCACCGTCGATGAACTGGTGAACGTGACTACGTCGACGCCGCGTTGAAATTCCGCCAGCCCGATCGAATCGGGCGCGGCGGGCAAAGTGCGGTAGGCGGCGATTTCATCCACAATCGCGCCGCGTTGTTGCAACTCAATTGCCAGTGCTTCGCGGGCGATGTCGGCGCGGGGCAGCAAAATGCGTTGGTCGCGCACCTCGCCGATCTTGTCGACGATCGCTTCGGCGATGTATTCGTCGGGGATCAGCGTGACAGTGACGCCGTGTGCGGCCAGCGCCTGCGCGGTGGCCGGACCAATGGCGGCGACCTTGCCGGGAAGACCTGTCAGGTTTTGGAAACCTGACAGGTCTAGACGCTCCCAAAACGCTTTCACACCGTTGACGCTGGTGAAGATGATCCAGTGATACTGGGCTATATCTCGAATCGCTTGATCAAGCAATGACGTGTCTTGCAATGGGGCGATCTCAATCGTCGGAAAGACAATCGGCACTGCGCCGAGCGCCGTGAGTTTGTCACATAGATCAGCGGCCTGCGCGCGCGGGCGTGTAATCAAAATCCGCTTGTTTGCCAACGGCAACGCTGTCACTTGATCAACTCCGCTGCGCCCTGCGCCAACGCCTGCTGCGCCAGATCTGTGCCGACTTCGATTGGATCGTTACCTTCATGTGACAGGCGAATAACACGCTGACCATCAAGTGAAGCGACGAGACCGGTGAGCTGGATGTTAGAAGTTGGAAGTTGGAAGGCAGCAAGAGCAGCCACTGGCGCGGAACAGCCACCGCCCAGCCCGTTGAGAAAAGCACGTTCGGCGACGACGGCCAATCGGGTGGCGAGATGATCGATCGGCTGGAGGAGATCGAGCGTGCTGTGATCAGCGGCGCGGCATTGCACGGCCATCGCACCCTGGCCGGGTGCGGGCAGCATCACCTCGAACGAGAGATATTCGGTAATGTGGTGACTCAGCCCCAGCCGCAGCACACCCGCCGCAGCCAGTACAATCGCGTGATAGTCGCCATTCAAGGCTTTTCGGATGCGCGTATCGACGTTGCCGCGCAAGGGCAGCAATTGCAGATCGGGCCGGGCGACGAGCAGCTGGGCCGAGCGCCGCAAACTGGAGGTGCCAACACGCGCGCCGTGTGGCAATGAGGTAAGCGTATAGTGATCGCTCGAGATCAATACGTCGTGCGCGTCTTCACGTTCGGCTATCGCGCCGAGGGTCAGGCCGGTCGCGTCGTCGATGGGCAGGTCTTTGAGCGAATGCACGGCCAGATCGATTTCGCCGGTTTTTAAGGCGTTTTCGAGCTCTTCCGTGAACAGCCCTTTGCCGCCTATCTCGGGCAGCGGCCTGTCCAGAATCTTGTCGCCGGAAGTCTGGAAGAGTTTGATCGCGCAGTCAAGTTCGGGCCACGCGATCTTCAGGCGCGCGATCACCCAATCGGTTTGCCAGCGGGCCAGCGCCGAACCGCGTGTACCAATCGTAAGCGTACGGGTCGAAGTCGTCGGCATCTCAGTTCCCCAATGCAAATAAATGTCGGACAGCGGCGGCGTAGTCGGCGGCATGGCCGTTGCCGGCTTCAGCCTTGAGGCGCAGCGTCGGATCGTGCAGGAGTTTGCTGACCAGCGCTTCGCTCAATGCTTCGACGCGGCGCTTATCGGCTTCACTCAAGTCTTTCAAGTGCCGCAAGGTCTTATCGACCTCGGCGCGGCGAATGGCGTCGGCTTTGGCGCGCAGCCCCGCAATGACCGGCGCGATGTCGAGGCTGTGCAGCCACGTCATGAAGTTCGCGGTTTCGTCGGCGATGATGGCTTCCACGTGCGGCACCGCCTGTTGACGCGCGGCCAATGAACCGTTGACGCGCGCTTCCAGTTGATCGATGTCGTAGCAGCGCACATTGGGCAGCTGATTGACATCGGGATCGACGTCGCGGGGCACGGCAATATCGATGAAGATCAACGGGCGATCGGGCCGCTGCGCCATCACGTCTTGAACGAGCGGCGGCTTGATCAAAATGTGCGGCGCGCCCGTCGAGGTGATGACGACATCGGCAGCGATCAAGGCGGGCATGAGTTGTTCAAAGGTCAGCGCGCGCGCTTCCCAACGAGCGGCCAGCTGCGCGGCTCGATCGTGTGTGCGATTGACCACGGTGATGTGGGTGGCCTGTCGTTTGCGCAGTGCCTCCACGGCCAATTCGGCCATCTCGCCCGCCCCCAGCACCACGATCTGGGCGCTGCTGAGATCATGCACCACGTTTTCGGCCAGCTGCGCAGCCACCGAACTGACGCTGGCCGGGTTGCGGCTGATGGCGGTTTCGGTGCGGGCGCGTTTGCCGGTGTGGATAGCGGCGCGCAACAAGGCGGAGAGCACGGGACCGATCGCGCGTTGACTCAGGCCGAGTTCATAAGCTTCGGTAACTTGCCCCAGAATTTGCGGTTCGCCCAGAATCATCGAATCGAGTCCGGCCGCCACACGCTTGAGATGTAACACCGCGTCATCATTCAGATACCGATAGAGATGCGGTTCAAAGTCACGGGCAGATACACCCGTCGTGTCGGCGATGAACTCGAGCAGCGGTTCAAATTGATCGGCGTGCGAGACTGCGTACAGTTCCAATCGATTGCACGTGGACAGGATCGCCAATTCGATCAGGCCCGTCGGGCGGCAGTTGTGGCCGCAGCCGAAGCGCGCCAGCGCAGCTTTAAGCGCCGACGGCGAATAGTGCAGCTGCTCGCGCACCTCAATGGGCGTGGCATGGTGACTGAGTCCCAGACAAAGAATTTGCATACGCTCAGATGGGTCGAGTTATTGTTTGGACTGATCGTAAACTTCCGCCACGGACAGTTCGACGGCGTTGAGCAGATTGGTCATGCGGCGTAACAGGCGCGTGTTCGCTTCGGGCCGCACGTTGGCCACTTCCGGCAATTGCAGCGCCACATCGATCAACGTGTCGCGAAAGAACAGGACGATCCGCATCGCGGCGACCAGTGGCATGCCAACGGTCAGCGCGTGGCGGGCATGTTCGCGCCCGATCGCACACGCTTCTTCCAACAGGTCGTCGCCGCCCGCTTGAAGCGAGATATATTGCAGCATCACGCCCATCAGGCGGCGGCCCAACACGCGCTTGTGCTCTCGATCGCTTTCGTCGAACAGCGCCAACCATGGTGTGTCGCGCCGATTGACGATCTCCAGGCGAGTCTGCGTCATGGCCTGCTGCGCCCAGATTTGCTCCAGGCCGCCCACCGCCCGCAATTTCAGACGCTCATTGGTGAAACGCTCAATCTCCGCCACGGCAAATCGTCGATGTCCGCCGGGAGTGATCATGACGGCAATCTCGCCGGTGTCCGACCAGCGGCGCAGCGTCGTCGGATGGACGCCCAGTCGTTTAGCGGCTTCATTCAGGCCCAGCCATTGATTGGTCATGGTTATTCCTACGAAAAGGGAGTCGCACAGGACTCGGAAAAGATATGCTCAGTAGATTAAAGTTATCTAAATCTATGCGATTGCACTATTGTATTCAAAGTCGATATTGGATCAAGTGATATATGTCAGATTTACGGTGAGAGTCTGCTAATAGTCTCCTTAAACAGACATTAGTTCCGACAAGATGATGATCTAAAAAACAGAAAGGCCCGGCCAGGTTTGAACAACCTGGCCGGGCCTTTCTGCCTGTCCTACGCCGCCCGAATTACGTCCAGGCCGCCCATGTACGGGCGCAGCACCTCCGGCACGGCCATGCTGCCATCGGCCTGCTGATAGTTCTCCAGCACCGCAATCATCACGCGCGGCAGCGCCAGCCCCGAGCCGTTCAGCGTATGGACGTATTCAGCCTTCGCGCCCTTTTCCCGCTTGAACTTGATGTTCGCCCGTCGCGCCTGAAAGTCCTTGAAGTTGCTGCACGATGACACTTCCAGCCACTCATCGCAGCCCGGCGCCCACAGCTCGATGTCGTACTTAACCGCAGCTGTAAACGATAGATCGCCCGTCACCATCTGGATGATGCGATGCGGGATCTTCAACAACCGGGCGATCTCCTCGGCGTTGTCGATCAGCTTCGCCAGTTCGTCCATGCTGCTTTCCGGCGTGCAGAACTTGACCATCTCCACTTTGTCGAACTGGTGGCCGCGCTTGATGCCGCGCGTATCGCGCCCG
>JAUQXD010000423.1 GCA_030834835.1 Thermoflexales bacterium
GGGGGTGTCGCCGTGCGAAATCTGCGTCGTGTTGGAATCGATGAAGGCGCCGTGGCCGCCCAGCTGTGCCATGCCGGCTTCGAACGAGCCGCGGGTGCGGGTGCTGCTGAAGAAGAACAGCATCGCCAGCACCTTGTCGCGGAGGTACGCGTGAGGTTCGTTCAGCGCGCGCTTGCGCTTCAGATCGAACGCCACATCCATGACGGTCTCGACTTCTTCCTTGCTGAAATCGAGGTCGCCAATCAAATCACGACCGTGTAGAAAAGTCTGCATTGGTAGTCTCCTTGAGTGAGTAAATTGGTAGGTTAGTAGATCAGTAGATTGGTAAATTGGCGGAAAGTAAATTAGTGGTTCAGAAAATCAGGAGATTGAAGCGCGCAGGTGATAACAGATGCAATAGCACAGCAGTCACCCACTTACCAATCTACCACGTCCTAATCTACTGATCTACTAATTTACCAATCTACCGGTTACCGATTGACTATTCCGTCGCTCCCAGAATCAACGCCAACAACGCCATGCGCATCACGACGCCATTGAAGGCTTCCTGCCAGGAGCGTGACCAGCGGGTGATGTCCACGTCGACGGGAATTTCGTCCATGCGCGGCAGCGAGTGCAGCAGGATGGCATCGCTCTTGGCTTTGGTCGAGAGCAGTTCGCGCGTGATGCGGTAGTTGGCAGGCGTCAGCGCCACTTCCTTGCCGCGCTCGTCACGGCTCTTGGTGTAATCGGGTTGCACCACGGGCTCGACGAGAATCACATCGGCTTCGGCAATCGCCTGTTCGACGTGATCGGCTTCCTTCCAGTTTACGCTGTACTGGCTCAGTTCGGCTTTGAATTCGGGCGTCAGACCCATATCGGGCGGGGCCACAAACGTGATCGGGCAATCGAACTGCGATAGGGCATAGCCCAGCGAGTGCATCGTGCGCATGCGCATATCGCCGACCGCCAGCCACTTCAGGCCATCGATGCGGCCCTTCTCGCGCAGCACGGTGTACAGGTCGGTCAGGATCTGCGTCGGATGTTCGCCCCAGCCGTCGCCGCCGTTGATGATGGGAATGCTGGCCCACTTCGCGGCTTCGTGCGGCGCGCCTTGCTGGAAGTGGCGCATCACGATCACGTCGCCGTAGAACTCCAGCATCTTGACGGTATCTTTGATCGACTCCTGATAGAAGTCGCCGGCGCGCGTCATCTTGGCATCGCTGAAGCCGGTGACGTGCCCGCCCAGGCGGTGCATAGCGGCTTCGTGCGCCAGACGCGTGCGGGTGCTGGGCTGATAGAACGCCGTTACCAGCGTCTTGTTCTTCAGCAAATCACTGTTCTGGCGATTGCGCGCGATCGGCTCCAGCCGCTCGGCGATCTCGAACACCCGGAAGAACTCTTGCCGCTCGAACTCTTTCAACGACAGAATGTCACGACCTGCAAAACTACGCATTGTGAAACCCTCCTGATGAGATTTCGATGGGATTGTCTGCCGGTTGGGGCAGTGAGTGACCTAGCGTGATTTGAGCTGCGTGTCGCCGTTGCTCTGGCTGACGCGCCGCATGACGTGAAAGCGGAAGTGGCCGGGCACGAAATAACTGATGGAGTAGTCGACGATGCCGCCCTCGCGCGTGAAGAGCTGTGCATCCAGCCGCAGCAGCGCCTCCCCTGATTGCAGCTTGAGTTTCAACGCGATCTCGTCGTCGGCCCCGGCCGCGCAAATATCGGTGCGCGAATAGCTCAACATGGGATTGCCGCGCTGCAAAAACAGATCGAGCACCGAGCCGTTGAAACCGGCGGCCAGATCGGATTTGCGAAGATACCGCGTGGGTACGACATCGATGAGATACGCCACCGGGCGCTTGCCGGTGAGGATGACGCGGGCGACGGAGACGACCAGGTCACCGGGGGCAATCTGCAGCCGATCGGCCTCTTCAGCCGTCGCGGCCCGTTCCTCGATCGCCGCCCTGTTCATGTGCGTCTCAAGGCCGATGCGCTGCGCCATCGTTTCCAGGCTTTCCAGTTCTTCCAGGCCGGTATCGATGACGGGCGGGCGCGGCACGACGAAGGTGCCCACACCATGACGGCGCAAAATATATCCCGCCTGCTCCAGCCGCGATAACGCTTCGCGGACGGTGGCGCGGCTGACGTTAAAGCGCTGGCTCAATTCCGCTTCCGACGGCAGACCGCCGCCTTCACGTGCGAGATCGCCGGACTGAATACCGGCCAGGATTTCGTCGACAACCTGTTGGGCGAGGGAGGCACTCTTGCGGACCATAGGATGGCGCGACCATGAGGAAAAAGTTCAGACGATAGTCGTCAGACGACTATCATTCTAGCACCGCTCAGTTGATTGTCAACAGGCAAACAGCCGGGCAAGGCCGGAACGTTTGGCAGGGACGGCGTAGGGGCAGGCCTTGCACTTGGCTGTCATTATCAGGCTCAGTCGGCGCAGGCCGACTTTGTGTGTCTGTTGCTGCGACTTTCAGTCGCCAACGCACCTGCCGGGCGCGGAAAACCAATCGGGTTACTTGAGATTGGCCGCGAAGTACGGGAACAGCGCATAGAACAACGTCGAATCGACCACTTCTTGCAGCGGCACATTCTCATCGATCATGTGCGCAGTCTTTTCGTTGCCCGGACCAAAGCCGATGGACGGAATGCCCGCCTTGCCCGCCCAGTATGTGCCGTTGGTCGAGAAGTCCCACG
>JAUQXD010000424.1 GCA_030834835.1 Thermoflexales bacterium
CCCGCCGGCCGCCGTCAATTCACTCGCCCGGAAGTTGAGATAGATCGACAGGACCAGACCCTGCAAATCTTTTGGCGCGGCCAGTTGAATGCCGCCGCCCAGGTTGCCGCCGCGACCCATCGTCAGCGTGACCACGGTTGCCATCGCGCCACAGACCAGGGCGATGGTGAGGAGGAAAATAATGAGGCGTCTCGTTTTTCGTTTCATAGGTAAGTAGGCAAGGAAACAAGTAGAGAAGGTTAGCGGTTGTTCATTGTTAATTGTTCATTGAGATAGTCTTGCAGGATGATGGCTGCTGCCGCCGAATCGATGGCACCTTTGTCACGAGCCTTGCGCGATGAGGCCGCCAGTCGTTCCTCGGCCTCCACCGATGAAAAGCGCTCGTCCCAAAACTCGATCGGGAGTTGCAGCGCGGCGTTCAACTCGTCAGCGTAGCGGCGGATGCGACGGGCCTGAAAGCCCTCTTCGTTGCGCAGCGTCTTCGGCAGTCCGGCGATGATGCGATCAATTTGTTGTTCAGTACAGATCGCGCTTAAGCGCGCGAAGTCGTCTTTTTTCGAGGCGCGCTTGATGGTCAGCAGCGGCCGCGCCAGCGTTTTGGTTTCATCGCTGACCGCCACGCCGATGCGTTTCTCGCCAATGTCCAGCCCCAGCCATCTGCTCATATTGCTTGAGTGTCCACCGATACCCGGCCAGTGTCACCCCGCCTGGCGCGCCCCCGCTTCGCGGACAGGGCGTGAGCGCGCGCCGGAGGCGCGCAGCGAAGGGTCTCTCGCCCGGCCACAGAGATTCCTCGTCGCACGCCCTGTCCGCCGCATTGAGGCGGGGGCGCGCAGGAGCGGAAGCATGCTCCTCGGAATGACACGGCGATCAGCCCGCCGGATTCACATCGGTCTGGATGCGGATGCTCAACCACGGGAGCCACGGAAACCAATCGGGCGTGACCGTGATCACCGGATCGCTCTTCAGCGGCAGCGCCTGCTTCAACAGGTCACTCGCTTCGGCGATCGACTTGCCCGTGATGCGGCGCGTGGCCCGCGCAATGTCCAGATCGGCGGCCGCATAGCCCACACCCTGCATGGCGAATTGAAACAACGTATCCGAACCCTCGACCGGCGCGGCCCCACCCCGCTGAAAACTCAAGCCTTCGGGAATCAACTCATAGTTCTCAGGGGCTTGATTCTGCATCGCCATGAAGACCAATCGGTTGGCGTCTTCACTGGAGACTTTCACCACGGTATATTCGACGCGCATCAACAATGAGAGTTGATCGGCCTGTTCGGTAATCTCGTGATCGAACGTCTCTTCCAGGATGGTGCCGCTCAACGATTCGGCAATGACAAATTCGCCCGGCCCCAGTTCGGCCTGCACCTGCTGCAAGGCGGTTTCGCGCAGACCGGGCTTGATGGCCTCGCGCGCCGTGTCGCGATCTTCGGACGCGACTGCGGGCACTTCGCGCTCGCCGCCGCCGGTGAGCGGTTCGGGATTGCTGACGCGCACGGCCAGCGCCGCTACGCCTTCGACTTCGTTGATGAAGTTGGCGGGCACATTGCCCGTCCCGCCCAATTCCACCGCTTCTACGCGCCCCTGCGCCTGCGCGCCGATGCCGCCCGGCACCGGCACATCCTCGGTCAGGATGAAGCGCGTGGCCTGGCTGGAAGCGGTCGTGCGCACCGCGGTGCCTTTGCCCACGGTGAAGGGCGTGTTGAGTTGATTGACAAAGATCACGTTGCCGCCGGCGCGGGACTCCGGGACGCCGCGCTTGCCCGTCGTAGGGACGGTAATCAGATTGCGCACGATCGTGGTGATCTGCGTCGCCGGGACATGCGCGGTGATCGGATCTATCTCGGTCGCCTCAGGATCGGCGATAACGTTGATGGTCACGATGATGCGGGCCGAGCTGGGCACCAGCGTGATTTCGGCCTGCGGAATGATGACCAGCGCCGCGCCCGCCAGCACGACTAACACGATCAACACGAGCGCATATTTTAAGATGCGCCACGCGGGATGCCGCCGGCTGACCTGCACGTCCGATTGATCGCGCTCGACGGCGGCCCGACGGGCCTCGCGCGTCTTGCGGGCAGAGGGCTGCCACGGTTTCTCTTCTTCGTCGTCTTCAGGTGAGGCATGCCAGCGCGTTTTGCGTTGGGCCGCCTCAGCCGATCGGAACACGGGCAAGCCCGCTTCGTGCGCGGTCGTGCGCACTTCGCCTTCCGGCGAGACGATCGCCACTTCGATATGATGCGCCCCGGCAAAGCGGCGCACGATGTGCAAATCGACCGTCTGGCGCAGCACGGGCGCATCCCACGGCACCACCAGAATCACGCGCGGGCTGTTGGCCGTAGCCAGTCGATCGCGCACGGTGTGAATGTCGTCGTGTTCGTCCAGTTCGATGATTGCGTCCATCACGATGGCGTCCATAGCATCACGATACAGAGTGGCGGGGCGACCCGATGGTGCGGTCGCCCCGATAGAGAATGCGGCTATTTTACCACAGGCTCACGCGCAAATGACGCACGGGCAGGTGTATAATCGCGTGTACTGGAATGGATTGTGCGCCTGAAGTTGCCACCGACAATAGCCGATCCGACCCGCCCCCCGTGTACAGCCTGAATATCAACCTGGACGCGGGGCGCGAGGGTGGCCATACTACCGGCATCGAAACCGACCGTCCGCGTTATCCTCTGCTGAGTGTGGGTAAGGCGGAAAAATTCCGCCCGGCGTCTGGTGGGCGGCCCTCTGAGACCCGAGAACAAATATGATGCAAGAATCGACACTGTAGCACGGCTACCGACAGGCCGATGCTAAAAGGTATGGTTTGGGGTAAACTCGGGCGCTATGAAAAAGACGCCTGCCAGCTCTCCCCCCAAACTGGGGCCAGGTGAATACCGGCCCGATATGGCGTTTAC
>JAUQXD010000425.1 GCA_030834835.1 Thermoflexales bacterium
AGGCGGTGAATCTCGTCGATGAACAGCACATCGCCCGCTTTGAGATTAGTGAGAATCGCGGCGAGATCGCCCGCGCGCTCGATGGCCGGGCCGGACGTGATGCGCACGTTGACGCCCATTTCGGCCGCCACGATATGCGCCAGGCTGGTCTTGCCCAGGCCCGGCGGCCCGTAAAACAAGATGTGATCGAGCGCTTCGCCGCGCTGGCGCGTCGCTTCGATCAAGATGCTGAGATTATCTTTGAGCCGATCTTGACCGGGGAAGTCGGCCAACCGATGGGGCCGCAGCGCCCGATCGACGGCGACTTCTTCTTCGCGGGCTTCTGGAGAAATAGGCCGATCCGCCATGCAGTGTCCGTTCTGATGCAAAGTGCAACGATTATACCTGAACGCCAGAGGCATGCCAAACAATTCAATGGCTGGCGGATGACGATGGCCGTCATGCCCGAGCGCCTCTGTCGGGCATCCATGTCGTCGATTGGCAGTTCAGGTTGATGGGCTATCTGGATTCCCGCCACGTCGTACCCGGCACGTTGTGCCGGCGACGCGCTAGGCGGAAGCACGCGGGAACGACGCGAGGTGCGCGGTTGCGTTGCCGTTGAATCGATCATACAATTCCCCGCGCACGATGTGCGCCCCCATCACGATCTCTCACTCTTCGGAGGACACATGGACAAGTATGGTTATCGTTTTTCGTTTGGCCCGTGGAACATCCACGAAGGGGCCGATCCGTTTGGCCCGGCCGTGCGGCCCTCGCGCACCTTTGCCGACAAGTTGACCGTCTACAAAGAACTGGGCTTTGACCTGGTGCAGCTGCATGATGACGACGCCGTGCCCAATCTGGATGAACTCTCACCGGCGCAGATTCGTCAGACGGCGCGCACGCTGAAGCAGACGCTGGCCGACCTCGGCCTGAGCGCGGAGTTTGTCGCGCCGCGTCTGTGGGAACATCCCATGACCATCGATGGCGCGTACACGTCCAACGATCCGCAGGCGCGTGCCTACGCCATCGAGCGCTCGAAGAAGGCGGCCGACATCGCGCAGGAGTTAGGCACCGATCTCATGGTGTTGTGGCTGGCGCGCGAAGGCACCTATTTGCGCGAGACCAAAGATGCCGGGCGCGCGGCGCATCAATTGCTTGAGGCGATCAATACGCTGTTGGCGTATGATGCCAACTTGCGCATCGCGATCGAGCCGAAACCCAACGAACCGATGGACCTGGCCTACATCCCCACGATGGGTCACGCTCTGGCGTTGGGCTTCCAGGCGGATGATCCCAAACGCGTCGGCGTGTTGATGGAAACCGCGCACTCGCTCTTGGCCGGACTCGATCCCGCTGATGAGATCAGCTTTGCCATGGCCTTTGGCAAGTTGTGGAGCGTCCACCTGAACGATCAGAATGGCCTGAAGTTTGATCAAGATCGATCGTTTGGGGCAATCAATTTGCGCACCGCGTTCAATCAGGTGCGCGTGCTTGATGAGAATCGGTTCTGGGAAGTGGGTGTCGTGGGCATGGATGTGAAGGCACTCCGCACACAGCCGGCCGACCTCGCCACCAAACATCTGCGCAACAGCCTGAGCATGTTCCTGCGGCTGGTCGAGTTGTCGCGCTCGCTCGATCAGGCAGCCGTAGCCGCTTTGATCGCCGCCCGTGATTACGAAGAATTGGACTGGTTGATTCTCAGTCATCTGATCGGTCGCGCCGCGTAAAACTATGCTAGAATTGCGGGCGCTTGATCAACGCCCGCAAATTTTGTCAGGAGCCAGCGCATGTCTCAAGTCTACGTCAGTCAACATCCTCTGGTCAAACACAAACTCACACTGTTGCGCAACAGTGCGACGAAGCCCAAGAAGTTCCGCGAACTGGTGCGCGAGTTAGCCATCTTGCTCGCGTATGAAGCTACTGCCGATATGCAATTGGCCGAGAAGACTGTGACCACGCCGATGGGCGAAGCGCATGGTTACGAACTCGGTGAGAAGATCGGCCTGGTGCCGGTGCTGCGCGCGGGGCTGGGCATGGTGGAAGGCGTATGGGAGATGATGCCCGCCGCCGAAGTGTGGCATATCGGCCTGTTCCGCGATGAACGCACGCTAAAGCCAATCGCCTACTACAACCGCCTGCCCATCGCGCCCACCGTGGATGTCTGCCTGGTGCTCGATCCAATGCTGGCAACGGGCGGCTCGGCTTCAGCCACGATCGATATTCTCAAGCGCTGGGGCGCAAGGAAGATCAAGTACGTCGGTTTGCTCGCCGCGCCCGAAGGCATTGCTCGCCTCAGCGCCGATCATCCCGACGTGCCCATTCACCTCGCCGTCATCGACGAGCGCTTGAACGACATCGGCTACATCGTGCCCGGCCTGGGCGACGCGGGCGATCGACAGTTTGGGACGGGCTAACACGTGGTACGTGATGCGTGGTGCGTGTCCCGAATTTGCCGTCACGCACCACGCAATACGCAACACGCCTCATACGACGATCAACCAACCCGATGACCAAACTCACCCTGCACGAAATCTATCTGGCTCAACAGCGCATCGCGCCGCATGTCGTTGAGACGCCGCTGCACCGATCGTCGCTGCTCAGTCAACACCTGGGCAGTGACGTGTGGCTGAAGTTGGAGAATCGTCAGCACACCGGCTCGTTCAAGCCGCGCGGCGCGTTGAACAAAATCATGTCGCTCAGCGCCGATGAAGTCGCGCGCGGCATCGTGGCGGCTTCGGCGGGTAATCATGCACTGGGCGTGGCGCATGCGGCAAAGCAACTAAACCTCGCTAACGTCGATGTCTTCGTGCAGGCCAATGCCGCCCCGGCTAAGATCGCCAAATTGCGGCAATATCCGATCAATCTGCACTTGATTGGCGACACGTTCGACGAAGCACAGGCCGCGGCCTTGGAGTTCGCTAAGAAATCAGGCGCGACGTTCGTCTCGGCCTATGATGACGTGCACGTGATCGCGGGGCAAGGCACGGTCGGACTTGAAATCATGTCTGCCCTGCCCGATGTCGATGCGATCGTCGTGCCCGTGGGCGGCGGCGGCTTGGTCGCCGGCATTGCCACGGTCATCAAGTCACTCAATCCTACGATTCGAGTGGTGGGCGTCAATCCGGCCGCGTCACCGTCCGCGTATCTATCCAAACGTGATGGCCAGCCGTACGATCCGTACGATCATGAGCCGACATTGGCGCAAGGTCTGGCGGGCGGCTTTGGCCGCGTGCCCTTCATGATCGGCATGATGTTGATCGACGAGATTGCGCTGGTCACGGAAGATGAAATGAAGCACGGCATCGCGGCGCTGATCGATTCCGATCAAATGCTTGCGGAGGCTTCAGGCATCGCGGGGCTGGCGGCGGTGTTGGCAGGCAAGGTGAAGCTCAGCGGCAAGACCGTGGTGGTGATCACGGGCGGCAATATCGATACCGACACGCTGCGATTAGTGCTCAATCAAGTTGCACATTAGACATGGCGCGTGCTGCGTGTTTCGTGTTGTGATTACGCACCACGCATTACGCACTACGCGATGATACCTTTTCTCTTAGTCTTCCTCGTCGCCTTCATTCTCTCCCTCGTGCTAACACCAGTAGCGGCGCGACTGGGACTGCGCCTTGGCCTTGCCGATGAACCCGGCGGCCGACGTCAGCACGCGGGTAAAGTGGCGCGCACTGGCGGTCTGGCGATCTTCGCCAGCTTTATCGCCGCGACGCTGTTGTCCCTCACGCTCAATCTGCCCCGCAATGATCCAAATGAACTCACGCGCCTCACGGGCCTGATCGCAGGCACGACGATCATGTTTGCCTTTGGCCTGCTCGACGATAAATTCGAATTTCGCCCCGGTCTGCAATTCATCGCGCAGTTCATCGCCTCTGTCATCGCCATTGCTTCATTGATCATTATCGAGCGCTTTAACAACCCGATCACGAACGACCAGATCATTATCGACAGTGCCGTGTTAATTGTTGCGATGTCGCTGTTCTGGCTGATGGGCATGATGAACACCGTCAACTGGCTGGATGGATTGGATGGTTTAGCAGCCGGCATCGCCGCTATTTTTAGTTTCTTTTTGTTCCTCGCCACGATCCAGACCACCGCTTCGCATCAACCGCAGATCAGCCTGGCCCCCCTGCCCCTGGCTTTGCTGGGCGCAACGCTGGGCTTCTTGCCCTACAACTTTCAACCCGCGCGAGTCTTCATGGGTTCCAGCGGCGCGATGGTGCTGGGCTTTGCGTTAGGGAGTCTGAGCATCATCGGCGGCGCGAAGGTCGCCACAGTGTTGCTCGTGCTGGCTGTGCCGATCCTCGACGTGGCGTGGTTGATCGT
>JAUQXD010000426.1 GCA_030834835.1 Thermoflexales bacterium
GGCCGCCCTCGCGCGCCGAAGCCGTCATGGCGATCGAAGATGGGTTGCTGCGCCAGTATGCCGAACCCGATCGATCCGAGCCACCCGCCGATCTGATGAAGCGCGGCGGCGCGTACTATTCGACGGTTGCCACACAGCTCCTCAACGCGCATCATAATGACCTGGGCGAAGTCCACGTGGCGAATGTGCGGCACAACGGTGCGGTGCCTGGCTGGCCTGCCGATTGGGTGCTGGAACTGCCGTGCCGCGTGGATCGATCGGGCGTGCACCCCCTGCCCGCCGAGCCGCTGCCGCCAGTGTGCTTCGGTTTGCTGGCGCAGGTCAAAGCGTATGAACTGCTCACCGTCGAAGCGGCCGTGCACGGCGATCGCAACGCCGCGTATCAGGCACTGTTAGCCAATCCGCTGGGGCCGTCAGCAGATAAGATTCAGATCGTGCTGGACGATCTGCTCGAAACTCATCGCGGCCATTTGCCGCAGTTCTGGCCGGAGTGATATGTCGCGTTATTTTTTGGGTGTCGATGTCGGTAGCAGTAAAACGCATGCTTTGATTGCCGATGAAGCCGGTCGGGTGTGCGGCTTTGGCGAAGCAGGCGCAGGCAATCATGAAACGGTGGGTTATGAAGGCTTGACGGCAGCCCTGCATCAGGCGACTAATCAGGCGTTATCACACGCGGGTCTATCGGTCGGCGACATTGCCGGCGCGGGCTTCGGCGTCAGCGGCTACGATTGGCCGTCGGAACGGGCGGAGACTTTGCAAGCAATCAGCGCATTGGGCCTGCACACACCGATCGAGTTGGCGAATGACACAGTAATTGGTTTGATCGCCGGCGCGACTGAAGGTTGGGGTGTCGCCATCGTCTCGGGCACCGGCTGCAACTGCTGGGGCCGCGATCGACAGCATCGCATCGCGCATATGACGGGCCATGGCGCGACGCTGGGCGAGGGCGCGGGCGCAACGGAATTGGTGAAAGAAGCAGTGCGACGTGTAGCCCGCCACTGGTCGAGACGCGGGCCCGCGACGCAACTCTCTCAAGCCTTCATTACGCTCACAGGTGCGACTGACCTTGACGATTTGCTGGAGGGCTTGTGCCAGGACAAATACCATCTCGGTGCCCCAACCGCGCGCAGTATCTTTGAAGTTGCGATGCAGGGCGATCGAGTTGCAGGAGAAGTCATTGAGTGGGCCGGCCGTGAGTTGGGCAGCCTGGCCGAAGGGATCATTCGCCAACTCGGCTTCGAGACCCAGGCCTTCGAAGTCGTGATGGTCGGCAGTATGTTTGACGGGGGTTCGCGGCTGATCGCTCCGATGCAGGCGACGATTCGAGCGGTCGCGCCGCAAGCGCGGTTTGTGCGCCTGACCACGCCGCCCGTCGTCGGCGCGGTGTTGCTCGGTATGGAGCCAGTGTGCGAAGTCACTGCCGCCTCACGCGCCATGCTGATCGCTTCAACGCAACGTTTTCTGGATCAACGGCGCGCCGTCAATCAACCGGCCTGAGGCACACACCACCCGCAGTCAGCGATACAAAAACGGCGAGTCGTTTGACTCGCCGTTGTCTTTCAGCCGCAATCCACCGCTATTTCAACCACTGCACGAACTCGATCACGTGGTTGTCGGGATCGCTCAAGTACAACCACTTCACCTGCCCCGCGATCTCGAACGGTCCGCCGACGAGGGGGAGGCCCTGTGCTTCAGCGCGTTCGATCACGCCCGACAGATCATCGGTGCCAAGCGCGATGTGCGGACAGTACGGCGGCTTGATCTCAGGCCGATCATACGCCACCGGCCGATTGTCCTCGCTCAAGCCTTGCAATAGTTCGAGGTTGCCGCCATCCAGTTCCAGAAACGCGAAGGCTTCATGCTGTTTCTCGTCCAGTTCACGAAACATGAACTTGAGGCCCAGTTTCCGGGTGTAGAACTGCACAGCGGCATCGAGATCAGAGACACCCAGCGCCACATGATCGAGTTTCATAATATCACCACGTCGATGATTTGTTGGGGCGAACCTATGTGTTCGCCCAGGGCAGGCCCATGGGTCTGCCCCTACGGCATTACCACGCCGATGGTCAACAGCAGATTGGCATAGATGCGCTGCTCACCCGTGGCGATGACGAGCGCCACATCGTTGGCCGATGCCGCATCATAGAACTCGAAACGGCCCAACGGCTTGAGTTCCAACCCCAGAAGCTGGCGGAATTCCGCGAAGATCGATGGTTCGCCGGTGGGCGGCTGCATCACTTCGGCGGCCTCGATCGGGATGGCCGTTACCAGCACCTTCAGCACGTCCGTCACCGTCAGCATCCCCGGCGCAAGATTCAAGTATACATGTCTGGCATCGGGCTTGCCGCGCGTACTGAACGGAAAATTGCCGTCAGCGATCAACACCTTCGCGCCATGTCCGGCACTACCCAGCGCTTCCAGAATTTCAGGTTGAAGCAACGTTGTCTTGAGCATGATCACTCCTTATTCATGGGGTGTCATTCCGAGCCGTATCATTTTGCGGCGAGGAATCTCTCTTTTCTTACTGACCATGTTGCCGATCGGACTCAGAGATTCCTCACTCGCCGCAGCGCGGCTCGTTCGGAATGACACAGGATTCTACTCCGGCATCACCACGCCGATCGTCAGCACGATGTTGGCGTAAATGCGTTGCTCGCCCGTGGCAATCACGAGGATCGTATCAGGGCTGCGCGTCACATCATAGAAGGCAAAACGCGTGTGCTTTGTCACCGGCATGCCGACTGGAAGAATCGCGCGAAAGTCCTGATGAATCGACGGCTCGTCGCCCGATTCCGGCGTCATCACATCCGCCGCCTCGATCGGAATCGCATCGATCAGCACCTTTAGCACATCGGTGACGGTCACCATCCCCGGCGCAAGATTCAACCACACCACTTTCGCGCGCGGATGGATAAGCGGGCCAAAGGCAAAGTTGCCGTCGGCGATCAGCACCTTCGCGCCGTGTCCAGCCTTACCTAATGCAGCCAAGATTTCCGGTTGAAGCAATCGGCTTTTGAGCATATCGCGTCGCAGCTAACCACGGATTCAGATTTCACGGGGTATTATCAGTTATCCGTGTGTTCCGTGTAATCCGTGGTCGCCTTTATAGTTTCTTCCCTAACATCAATTTCGCGTGATTCTCGCCGCCGTTCTCCAGATACAGCAGCGGCAGCGGTCGATCGACCCCTTCGATGAACGCTGGCCGCGCGGCCCAGTAAACTTGCGACAGGATGTTGTTCAAGTCCATCCAGTATTCCAGGCGCGCGGGCGACAGGCCCTGAATCATGTGGAAGTGATTGGCGGGCGGATAGTGCTTGTACTCGTACATCGTCGCGTACTCCGGCACCACAAACGTATGCGGCCACTCTTTGTTCGTCGAACCGGCCAGCGCGGTCGCCAATGCGTCGGGCACTTCGGCGGTTTCGGCCTCGTCCCAATTCATCCCGAACAGACCCGACAGACTGCTATACGTCAGTCGTCCCGCGATGCCGCTTAAGCCACCGGGCGAAGTGAAGGTGACCGAATTGCCCTTGCCGGGGAAGTAGTCGAAGTCTTGCAGCGGGAACGACACGCGCGCCATGATCTCTTCGATGCTCGCACCAGGCTTCGCGGCCCAATCGAACGAGGCACTGCCAGAGTTGTCGCCGTCGACCAAACCCTTCACGGCCCACGCTTCGTCATCAGGCAAGGTCACGCCCACTTTCTTGGCGAGTCCTTCCAATTCCCAGCGCTCCCACACCTTGCGGAAGTCCATGAACAACGGCGGCTGGCCGCCCGTCAACGACGAGAAGAACAGCATCGTCAACAGGCCTTGCACATCGGCTTCAGTCGCGAACGGCACGGGCAACTTACGCCCATTGTGATCGAATGACGAGTTAAAGAACGACTCCATCGCATCGGCCACCGGCAGCGGCGTACCGCGCAGATCAGATCCCCATTCGAGTTGGCTCATGAAGCCGCCGCCAACCGCATCGAGGTCTTTCAAAAGATCACGCGCGATCAGATACAACGCGAGGCTTTGATTGAAGATTTCGGAATCGCCGGCATCGCGCAGTTCCAATCGGCTGCCCACCAGCCGATCGACCCACGCACGCAGTTCTTTCAACTCTTCGGCCTTGTACGCTTTCTTGTTCAGCATATCGGCCAGCAGCTTCATATCGAGCCGTGTAATCTCGATGCCGAACTGCTGGCGTGTCGGCAGCACGTGCGCGAGGGCGGTCTCCATGCCCATCGAGTCGTGGCCGAAGACGACCACTCGCCGCCCTTTCAAAGCTTGCGTCGTGATCGCCGCCGAGGCCCAGTCGACCAGCGCCTGCGCCGTGTTTTCCGTCATCACCGGATTGAGGCCGGTGTCGGGCCACGTGCCTACGTTGAGGTGCGACAAGCGGCCATATTGTGCGAGCGCGCCATTGATCGCGTGCGCGAAGACGACGCCGGGCTTGGGCCCGCTGTTGCCGCACGTGAAATTGATCGGCGTGTCTTTTGGGAACTGCTGCAATAGCGAAATCACACTCAACTGCGGGAATGCCCACGTATCGGGCGTGCAGACCAGCACCTTGACGCCCGCATCCTGAAATTGCTTCGCCACGATGTCGGCCTGAGCCTCGCCATCGACGAGGATGGGCGCGTATACCACGCGCGCGGGCGAACCGTCGGGCAGCTTCACCCGATCGGCCAGCACGTCAGCCACCATCTTCACGACGTTCTGACAACGCAAGCGGCTATCGGGATTAATGCGCGGATCGCCCGCGACAAACACGCCAATCGCGGGTGTGTTGCGCTCGTATTTTGCGACGGTATCGGCCAGCCCAATTGCTTTGCCCATATTCCCCTCCGTGGGAGATGTGAGTGGTTTAATTCAATGCGCCGTCGCGCACTTCAGTTTAGCGTTGACCACTTGTGCCAGGACTTCATCCACCGTCAGATCGCGGGCGGTTGGCTCACTGCCGGCCTCGCGCAAGACCACGGCCTGATGGGCTTCGATGATCCAATCGACCGCGAGCGCCAGTGGACTCTTGCCGGTATCGATAACGAGGTTGAAGGCA
>JAUQXD010000427.1 GCA_030834835.1 Thermoflexales bacterium
GTGCTCGACGCCCAGGGTGACACCGCGGCGACCTGGATTATCCAGATCCCCGGTGGACTGAGTACCGCCAGCAGCTCATCGGTGGTCGTGACCAACGGGGGCGGTGTCTGTAACGTATTCTGGATCGTGGGCGAATCCGCGACCATCGGTGCGGGCAGTTCGTTCGCCGGCAATATTCTCGCGCTGACCAGCGTCACCCTGGCGACGGGGGCCAGCCTGTCCGGTCGTGCTCTGGCGCGAAATGGCGCGGTCACGCTGGACAGCAACACCATTTCCAAACCGCCCTGCGCTCAACCGCTTCCGCCCACGCCCGTGCCAACCCCGGCCCAGGCCAGTGTGACGAGTCAATGCACCACTGATGGCCGCGTAGTCGTCAGTGTGGGCTTGACCGCCGGCGTGATCGTGACGGGTCTCGGCGAAGCCATTACCTCGGCCACCGGCACGGGCAACAGCCCGATCGTTCGCTATCTGACACCCGGTTTTTACGAGTGGCTGGCTACGCCGCCGACCGGCTCGGTCATGGTTGTTGATCGTGGCGTGGTGGATATGAGAACCTGTGCCGCGCTCCCAGCGCCCACTTCAATACCGGCCCCGGTCCCAACGCGCGTGCCGGACGCCATCCCGGACACCGGGGCTGATTTAGAGGACGCACGCGTGCTGGCCGCGCCTCAGATGATGGGCGTCAGCCTGGGCTTTCTGAGCCTGGGCCTGCTCAGCCTGGGTCTGGGGTTGATCGTGATCGCGGTAAGGCGCAGATGAGGTCGGGGTCACGCCAGGCTGAGGTGGTTTATACACTGTCACTGACGAAGCGTACAGGTTTATATCGATCATGACCCGGGCGCAACGCTCATCACTGATAAGTGCTTTCGATTCAAATCCTTAAGGAGAACACGACATGAAGGGCAATGACAAGTTAGTTGCGGTGTTGAATCAATTGCTGGCCGACGAGTTGACGGCCATCAGCCAGTACATGGTGCATTCGGAAATGTGCGCCAACTGGGGCTACGAAAAGCTGCACAGGGCCATCGAGCGCCAGGCCATGGACGAGATGCACCACGCCGAGTGGCTCATTCAGCGCATCATCTTCTTCGAGGGCGCGCCGATCGTCACCAAACTCAACTCGATGAAAATCGGCAAGAGCGTGCTGGAGATGGTAACGACCGATCAGGCCAGCGAGCTCGATGCGATTCACGCCTATAATGTCGCGATTCGACTCGCACAAGAACTGGATGATCAGGCCACCGCCGAGTTGCTGCGAAAAATCCTGCTGATGGAAGAGGGCCACGTCGATTGGGCCGAACAGCAGAGCGATCAGATCGAGCAGATGGGGCTGGCCAACTACCTTGCCAACCAGACGGCGGGCGCGGCCGGCTAGATCGCGTACCGCAGAGAAAACAGGGAAGCTCGTGGCACTCGTTTATTCAGCCGTTATCAACAGGAAGGAGTTGACACCGATGAACATCAAAACGAATCAGACCAAACGCTCGTCCCAAAGTTGGCGCAAGCACGTGCGGCGCTTGAAGCAAGACGCCCGCAAGACCGGCACCCCGTACACCGCCAGCCGGCCCGTAGTCAGTACGCCGGCGGTCAGCAAAAAATGACGTGTGAACCGGCGAGGTGAAGCCTCAACCCGGATCGCATTTTCATTCCGACGAACAACGAGCAACTGTAAGGAGAGTCCGTAATGGAAGCAAAACTGTATGTAGGTAATCTGTCGTACACGACCTCGGAAGACGATCTGCGCGAACTGTTTGCGCAGGCCGGAACGGTCGCATCTGTGGCGGTGATCAAGGATCGCGACACCGGCACCTCGAAGGGCTTTGGGTTTGTCGAAATGACAAGCCAGGTGGACGCCCAAAAAGCGATCAGCCTGTTCAACGAGTATAAGCTGGGCGAGCGCCCGTTAACCGTGAATCTGGCTAAACCGCGCGTCGAGCGCAGCACGCGCAGTGGCGGCAGCGACCGCCGGTTCTAAACGTGCACCGTTCGCGCCCGGCGCTTGCCCAACGCCGGGGCTAAAACCATTGTGACCGCCTCTTCGCGATTCTCTGGAATGGCAGAGAGGCGGTTACACTTTCGAGCGGACCTTATCAGGAGCAAACGACATGGATCCCACCAAAGACATCCTGCAAGACAAGTGGCCTGAGCTCCGAGACCGGGT
>JAUQXD010000428.1 GCA_030834835.1 Thermoflexales bacterium
GGCTACAACAAAGCCAAAGCTGAGACGGAAATCAACAACTGGCTGAAAGAGGCCGACAAGAAGTTGCACGCCAAAGTCTAGTGTCGCGCAATTGAATAGACGTTGAACTGAATGGCTCTGCGCCGCGCAGAGCCATTTTGCTTGAACCCGTTCAAGCAGTCGCTATCGCTCGTCGGCCGCGCGTGTAGTCCAAACACTGACAACCGATTTCGGTATTGACTTACACACAGATCAGTCTCGCGCTGATAGTCAACGACCGTCGAAACCGATAAAGTAAACACAGCACCCCGCGATGTTGAGCAGAGCGCATCGCCTATCTCGCTCAGGACATCCGTCTCATGCAACAGAGTCGTCTGAACCAGGTGGAAACGGCCGACAATGCCGGAGACAATCCGGCCTTAAGCAACGTCATCGAGCGGAACATTCGCACGATTATCGGCCTGCGCTTGAAGGCAGCTCATGAGCGCGGCTTGCAAGATCGAATCGCCGACGTCATCACCACTTTCTCGGGCCGCATGGTTTTTGCCTATGTGCACATCATCTGGTTCGTCCTTTGGATCGGGTTGAACACCGGCAGTTTCGGGGTGCAGGCTTTCGATCCATATCCCTACGGACTCTTGACGATGATCGTGTCGCTGGAAGCGATCTTCCTGTCCACCATTGTGCTCATCAGCCAGCACCGACTGAGCCGGGAATCCGAGCATCGCGCTGATCTGGCGATGCACATCGGTCTGCTGACTGAACATGAGTTGACCCGGGTGCTGCAAATGCTCGACTCTATTCAAGATAAATTGGGGATCGAAAACGATCAGGATAGCGAACTGGCCGACCTTGAAATGGAGACCCGGCCCGAAGACGTGCTGGCTGAAATCCATCGCTTGCAACAGCGACTCAAGTGAGCGAGGCCATGGACTTAGGATCGGGGCAAGGCCGCACAAAGAAACGAACGAGGCTTTACAAGGAGTAAACCATATGACGATCAAATTAGCTTCTCGCGGAAAAGTTGCACCCATCATTCGTATGAGCATGGTCACCCTGATCTTGTTCGCCGGTATTTTGCTGGCGGGGTGTGCCGGATCGAAATCCTCTGCAGCTGTGGTTTCTCAAGGGGCTACGAACACCACACCGATCAAGTCGGGCAACGCCGACAGTGCAGTCCTGACAGACCTGCATGGAACAACGGAAGTCGAAACCGGTGACGGCCAATGGACACCGGCTCAATCCGGGCAAATACTTAAAAGCGGGCAACACCTTCGCACCGGCGCGTTGTCGAATGCCACGCTGATTTTCTACGATAGCAGTCGCCTGGCTCTGGGCGCTGAAGCCGAGATCACGCTGGATGTGATTAACGCCCAAACGACCGGCGTGCGTGTCGTGCAGATGACGCAGGTAAGTGGCGAAAGCCGGCACGAAGTCGCCAGGTCGGCTGATCCCAAATCGCAGTACAGCGTCAATACGCCGGCCGGAAGCGGGACCGCCACGGGCGCTCAATTCACCATGAGCGTCCTCCCCGGCCAACTCAGTCAGTTCCGGGTGGATGACGGCGAGGTCTCTGTCGTCAACGCCAACGTCACCGTTGTGGCTGTCGCCGGGCAGACCACAACCAGTCTGGTAGGGCAGCCCCCCACTGAGCCCACCCTCCGAATTTCAGGCGAAGGCCAGGTCATGCAAATCGGAACCGCAGGTACGGGCGGCGGTGTCGTAGCTGCGCCCGCACCCGTTCAGAAAAATCAGAACGGGAAGATTACCCTGTGTCACGCGACGGGCAGCGCGACCAACCCGTATGTGACGATCACCGTTTCGATGCAAGGCGCAACGCATAGGCATGAACAGCACGCGGGCGACATCATCCCGGCTCCGGCCGGTGGGTGTCCACAATCGATTGCGACTGTGCCCACCCTGTGGAACATCGGGGGGCAGACGTTCCAGACCGGCGCGAGTACCGTCATTTTTGGCAATCCGCAAGTCGGTGATTGGGTGAGCTTTGAAGGCTATCTGCTGCCCGATGGGTCCCGCTTCGCCGATCGGATTGTGTTACTCAACCACGGCCCCGCGAGCCAGTTCGCGTTCATCGGCAAGGTGGAATCCATCAGCGCTGCGATCTGGATCATTTCAAGCCGCGTGGTGCAGGTGAACGAATCGACCGTGATTGAAGCCGGACTTAAGGTGGGCGATAGCGTTCAGGTCGCAGGCACCGTGGCGGCAGATGGAATCTTCCGGGCGGCGCGGATCAATCGGACGGAAGGCGCTGGTTCAAATTTCCGATTTGCCGGAATTCTCAGCAGCATCAGCCCTGACGTCTGGATCATCTCCGGCATCAAAGTCACGATCGGCGTAAGCACGACGCTCAATGGCGATTTCGCGGTCGGCAATCCCGTAGCAGTGGAAGGCGTGATTAAGGCCGACGGGACGTGGCTGGCGACCTCGATTGATCTGGTAACGCCCGCCGGGTATCACTTCGAGTTTACCGGCGCGGTGGAAGGCCTCAGCCCGTGGACGGTCTCCGGCGTTAGTTTTGATGTGGCCGACTGGACCGAAATTGACGCGGGCATTAAGGTCGGGGATAAGGTGCGCGTGGCAGGCACGATCAACGCCGACGGCCGCTGGGTTGCCGAACAGATCGAGCGGCTCGACACGGAACACGCCACCAGTTTCGACTTCTTCGGCCCGGTGCTCAGCATGAACCCCTGGAATGTGCGCGGCATCTCCTTGACGGTAGATGCCCGCACCACCATTAAGGGCGAGATCACGCTGGGTGAAATGGTCAAAGTGACCGGCTGGATATTGGCGGACGGCACCTGGCTGGCGACAGAGATCAAGCATACCGGCCTGCATCTGGGCCAGGGCTGTTTCTTGATCAGCGGCGTGGTGCAGAGCATCAACGGCGATGAAATCATCCTGACGGATGGGCAAACGCTCGTGCGGTCAGGCGACCTCGTAGTGATTGGCGACCTCAAGGAAGCCAGTCTGGTGCGCTATCAATACTGCGTGGACAAAGACGGCTTGGGTACGATTGTGCGCATCGTTGTGGTGTATCAGTGGGCAGTACTCCCGCCGGTCGCTGTGACCGGCAAGGCGGTCATTTGCCACATCCCGCCCGGCAACTCGGGCAACCGACATACCCTCGAGGTTGGTCAGTCAGCGGTGTCGGCGCATCTGGCGCATGGCGATACCCTGGGGCCTTGCCCTGCTGACGGCTCCGGCACTAAGCCCAGGAAAGACAAGTAAGCGTCACTCAGACGCATGGGTAGATCGGCTGTTACGCAAACGTGATTCCAACATCCAGGAGGACAGGCATGAATCCAAAACGCAAGTTCACGATCGAAGAAGCCCGCGCGATTGGCGGCCAACTCGGTATCGATCAAGTCAATTTCAACTTCGAGGAATTCCGGCGCGGGTTAGAGGTTGAACTGGAGCACGGCTTAAGGGATCCGGCGACCAACGTCACCAATGATGACGAGTCGCTGACCGGCAAGATTGCCTGGGCGCACCTCAAGGAGTTTCCAGACTATTACACGCGCCTGGACAAACTGGAAACCGAAGCCGATGAATTTTGGGCTGCAAAACGCCAGGTTTGACACGGACAAGCACTGTTGATTTGAAGTATTTAGGAGAGAGACTATATGGCTAACGTTTTAATCCGCAAAGGCAAAATCGTGCAAGACCCGCCACTGGTGCACTGGTTGTTGAACAATCCACGCGCCGGCTGGGTGTGGGTTTTGCCGCGAATCTGGTTGGGCGTGCAATGGTTTCAGGCAGCCCAGCACAAGTTGGGCAGTCCACAATGGGTACAAACGGGCGAAGCGC
>JAUQXD010000429.1 GCA_030834835.1 Thermoflexales bacterium
AGACCGAGAATGGGTGAGTGGATGGGCATCGGCATGTTGGGCGTGTGGGCCGTCATTGGGTATGCAATAGTAAGAACCGACAAGCGCCGCATTTCAAGATATTTGAGTCGAAGAGGCGCATCTAACATCAAAATAGAATGGGTCTTTTGGGCGAATCGAGGCGAAGACGTTTACAATGTCAGATATTTGAGCAGGTTGGACTCAGTTTGTTATACGTCCTGTAAAGTTGAAATGTGGAGCGGCAAGATTTACTGGCGCGATCCGCCAGAAGTGTGAAAGAAGATCGACGGCGAGATGCAGTTCGTGCAGGTGTTGTAGTAGATTGGTGAGACAGGCCTGATTTAACACACAAGAGCATGATCATGGCGCAACTTCTGATTTTGGCGGGATTGATTGTATTCACAATTGTCTTCAGCCTCTGGCAGTCGAATAACAGCAAGCAGCGCATCAGTGAATTTCTGATCAGTCGGGGCGCTTCGGATATCGTCATCGTCTGGGATTGGTCGGGCGGTGATCGCGGCAACAATGCGTACGCCGTCGAATACACCGATCGCCGCGGCAATCACTGCATTACTCAATGCAAAGTCAGCAGCGGCCTGTTTAGCAGTGGTGACATCTACTGGCGTGATCCGCCGAGCGCGTAGCTCGATAGTCTAACTTCGTCACTGCGAGTGTTGCGAAGCAATCTTAATTTGACCGGCTAAAGATCGCCGTGCCGCCTGTGGCGGCTCGCAATGACGCGCAGAATGTACAAAGTAAGTTATCCAGATTGCACCAAAGACCTGTCAGGTTTTTGAAACCTGACAGGTCTTTATATGTTCTATGGTACAATTCCGATCATCAATCAGGCCTCGACGCGCCCCCCACACGCGGTCGAGGCCGGTGTCACAAGCGAGGTTACGATTCATGGATGTCCCACTCCCTCAGGCTCAACCTGGCAGCCCTACTGAACGAGAACCGATCATCAACGACTTCTCGATCACGGCGGCCACCGTCAACGGTTCGGGCAGCCAGACGGCCAATAACACGCTGATCCGCGCCATCCACAAGATGGGCATTCCCGTCAGCGGCAAGAACCTGTTCCCCTCCAACATTCAAGGGCTGCCCACGTGGTTTACGATTCGAGTGAGCAATGACGGTTACATCGCCCGCCGCGAGCGCGTCGAAATTCTCGTGGCGATGAACAAGGCGACGATCGCGGAAGATATTCAGAAACTGGAATCGGGCGGCATCTGCCTGTACCCGATCGACGATCCGCTCCCCATCAAACGCGACGACATCACCTACTACCCGATGCCGGTCAACGAATTGGTCAGGAAGTCCGGCGCAGACGCGAAGCTGCGGTCCTATGTCGCCAACATGGTCTACGTCGGCATTTTGATGTGCCTGCTGGACATCGAGATGTCCGAGATCGAAGCGGCGTTGATGTTCCATTTTGGCGGCAAGCGCAAGGCGGTCGATCTCAACTTAAACGTCGTCAAGGCCGCGTGCGAGTGGTCGCAGGCCAACCTCGTCAAGACC
>JAUQXD010000430.1 GCA_030834835.1 Thermoflexales bacterium
GATTTGCAATCGATGGCAAACCCCAAACGAAACACGCCGAGTGACGCACACTCGGCGTCCTCTGTGACTGTGTGATGAAACTACAGCGTAAAACTCTGCCCCGGCTTCGACACATGCACCTGCGCCGAAGTCTCCGCGCTCACCCGTTTGGCCCAGGCTTGCACATCCTGCGCGATCAAGCCCCACGTGTCGTAATGCACCGGAATCACGTGCTTTGGTTGTAACAACTTCACTGCGCGCAAGGCATCGTCCGGTCCCATCGTGTAGTTGTCACCGATGGGCAGCACCGCCAGATCGAGTCCCTCTTCGCCGATCAAGCGCATATCGCCAAACAAGCCCGTATCACAGGCAAGGTAGATCTTCTTACCGTCAGCGGTCAGCAGGAATCCTGCCGGGTTGCCGCCATACGAACCATCGGGCAGCGCCGAACCGTGCATGGCTTGCGTCAATTTCAAATAGCCAAATGGATGGTGGTAGCCGCCGCCGATGTGCTGCGCGTGCGCCTTCGCCACGCCTTTGCCCTCGAACCAGTTGATGATCTCGAAGTTGGCAATCACCGTTGCGCCGGTGCGTTTGGCGATCGCCACCGCGTCGCCCACGTGATCGCCGTGGCCGTGCGAGACCAGAATGTAGTCGGCCTGCACCTTGTCGGCTGTCGTCGTTGCGGCGGGGTTGCCGCTAAAAAACGGATCGATCAGCAGTTTCGTCCCATTGACATCCAACATCTGTGTCGCGTGTCCGAACCAGGTATGCGTGATGGTCATGGTTTGCCTCCTCGAAAGTGGGTGTGAACTAATGATAGCATACGTGGTGCGTGGTGCGTGGTGCGTGATGCGTGATGCGTGATACTTTCGCTCAACTGAAGCGATTAGTTTACGCAGTACGTATTACGGATTACGAATTACCTTCCACACAAACCTCGGCAGCGCCAACTGCCTGCGCCAGCGCCACGGCTCGCGCACCAGGCGATACAGCCATTCCAGATTCAAGCGCCGAATCCACTGCGGCGCGCGGCGCTGCGTGCCGACGACGAAATCGAACGAGCCGCCTACCCCGATCGCCACACTTGCGCCTGTCCGCGCCACATTCCGATCGATCCATTTGTCCTGCTTCGGCGCGCCATACGCCACCAGCACGATGTCGGCTTCGGTTGCTCGAATCCGTTGCACGGCTTCACTATCTGCTTCGGGCTGCGGCGAACCTGCCCACGCGCCGACGATATTCACGCTGGGATAAATCGAGCGCAACTTGATCGCAGTTTGATCAGCGACGCCATCAGCTGCACCGAGCAAGAAAATCTTCCAGCCGGTCTTCGCCGCCCGAGCGGCCAGCTGATAGATCAAGTCCGATCCCGCCACTCGTTCGCGCAGTACATGCCCCTTCCGCTTGGCCGCCCAGACCACCCCGATGCCATCCGGCAAATTCAATGCGGCTTGATTCAGAATCCTCTTGAATTCAAGATCATTCTGCGCGGCTATAATGAATTCGGGATTGATCGTGCAAATCTGATGCGCCCCACCCTGCGCCACAAACTGCGTGATCAGGTCGAGCGTCTCCGTCATCGTCACGTCGTGGACGGGAATACCGAGGATGTTTATCGCAGGTATCTGGTCCATAAGAATACTGACGGGATGACAAGATGATCTCTGAACGACCGATCATCTTGTCATCTTGTCATCTTGTCATCTCTTCAACACGGCCTCGAACACACTCAACACCACATCCGCGCACGCCGGCCACGTAAAGCGTTGGGCCTGCTGATAGCCGCGTTCGATCAACGTCGCGCGCAGATCATCATCCAGCGTGATGCGCCGCAGACCGTTGGCGATTTCATCCACGTTCAGCGGATCGACTTGCAACGCTGCCTCGCCCGCCACTTCCGGCAGCGAAGAAGTGTTGCTGCACAGCACGGGCACGCCGCATGCCATCGCTTCCAGCACGGGGAAACCAAAGCCTTCATACAACGAGGGAAACGCAAACGCCTTCGCATCAGAGAGTAATGCGGCCTTATCCGCCTCGTCGACGTAGCCGATGAACCGCACACCGCTGCCCGCCTGTTTGATCAACTGTTCGTACTACCAACCGCGTTTGCCCGCCAACACCAACTGCCACGTGCTGCCGGTTTGTCGATAGGCTTTGATCAAGCGCAGCACATTTTTGCGCGGATGCAGCGTGCCCAGATACAGCACATACGCGCCTTCGAGACCGTATTTCGACTTCACCCGCGCGATCGCGGCGGGATCGGTCACACGTTTCACGCCGGGATCAAGCCCCGGGTAGGCCACCGTGATCCGATCGGGCTGCGCGCCGTACCGCGCGAT
>JAUQXD010000431.1 GCA_030834835.1 Thermoflexales bacterium
TCTTTTGTGGCAGATATTTCGTCCCTAACGCACGCGCGATTGAGCGGTCAGCCGGTTTTGCAGCAACCGCGACGGCATCGTGCTATCCACGGTTTCAGCCGTCAGGTCCACGCCGGTCGCGGCGCGATAGGCGTGGATGTAGCTCTGCACTTCGGGCCGCCAGTAACGCGCCCAGTTGGCCGCTTGCGCCGGATCGTTAACGCCGATCCAATCGCCGTAGCGCACCGACAGCAACAGCTGCTCGCCAAAGACGCCCAGGTCGCGGAAGTGCGTCACGGTCACGTCCGACCAGCCCTGCAATTTCTTCATCGTATCGACCTGGCCCATCCAGCCTTCCTGATACGGCACCATCGGGCGGCTCTGCAGAAAGTCGCGCATCTCGCTGCGCGCCAGCAGCCACTCTTGAATCAGCATCTCCACGCGCGCCGTCCACGGCAGATCGCCGAACTGATTGTGCGCGCCCTGCGCCAATAGCAAATGCGTTTCCTTCAACGCATTCAACACGGGGAATGCATCTGCCAGGCGCGTGGTGTCATCATCTTCCTGGTAGAAGATCGACGTGAGATGCAGCAGGTTGTGGAAGGCCTCGACGAATTTCGATCGGCTGTCCACGGTCCTGAGCGTTGGGACGGCTTTGCCCACCAGCGTCAGGCCGTAGTGATGGTCGTATTCGTAAGCGCGGCGCTGCACCGTCAGGCGATGTGGCTCATCCTGAATGTGGCCCCACAGCAGGTTGTTGAGCGGGCGGATCGGATCGAGCACCAGATGCGTCAACGGATCATTGCCTGAACCATTGTTGCGGCGATTCTGAAAGCGCAGGCTGACGGCGTTGAGTGTTTGCACCAACATGGCTTCTTCGTGCCAGTACGACCAGATCAGTTCCAGCAGGCACGGCCCGTCGTAGCGGTCGGTGATTACGCCGTCACAGAACACGCTGTCGCTCTCGTCCAGGCCGGGGAAAGCGGCGTCCAGCACGCGCTTGATATACGGCAGACGGCCTTCACCCAGATAGTCGGCTAATTTAGTGCGCAGATCATCGAGCGAGACCGTAAAGCCCAGCCGGTTTGATTCTTCCAGATCAACGCTGCTCCCGCCGCCCACGATCGAGACACCGCAGTTGAGCAGCAGGAAGGTCTCGGTCGCCGTCTTCAGCAGCTCATACGCGCCCACGCCGCGCACTTGCGAACCCAGCTCATCGATCTGCCGATTGAGCTTCTTGTCGTTGGTGGTTTCATCGTTCCGGCACAGCACGGCGTCGATGAAATCCTTGTAACTGCTGAAGTCGATCGCTTTAGTCCGATTGCGGATCGCCGTCCACAACGGTTGATCCTCGGTCGGTTGACTCTGCGCCCGCTTCAACGCCACGGGCACGGTGCCCACCCGATCGAAGAATCCGGCTGACGGCCCGACCACAAACGCTTCGCCTGCGCCCGGTACGGGCCTCCCGGTCGCAACCGTTTCAGGCACGTCTTCTTCTATTTCCACCGTCTTGGTTACTCGCTTTGCCATCTTGTCCTCCTTAACTCACAGGTAACGATCTCAAGTTCGATGACTGTCCGGTTGAGGCTGCGCAGTGCGCGGCAACGTCCAGCGTGCTGCGCACGGCCCAATCGGTCAACAGATTCCCGATCGCTTTGCTTTCCATCTCCGGCGTGATCTGCCCGTCGGCGCGCGCCTGCCCGATGGCGGCAAAGGCCAACGTGGGTGAAACCTGACGCATCGACTGCGGCCGCTTGGACCACGCTTGATAGTAGGCCGCGAGCTGCTCCGGTCGACGGTCATCGCTCGCCAGCACTTCGCGCAACGATTGGCCGCGCAGCGACTGCGGTCGATGATCGACCAGCAAGGCCACGAAGTCGGGCAGCGTCTCTTCCAACAGATCGAGCAGATCGCGTTTGAGTTGGCTCAGTTCGATCGGGGGGTAGAACGCCTCCCACAATTGGCTTAATCGCTCCCACTGCGGATGCGGATACAGTGCCTGCCCGATCGCGCAGCTCAGCTTCACGCGAATCCATGGGATGGGGTGCGGATCGTCGAGACTGATGCGAAAGACAAAGGCGCTGGGCAAACTCACGATGCCCATCAGACCCAGCGTCGAGGTGACGCCCACTTTCGCGATGGCCCACCAATCCGCCACCATCTCGGAGATCCAGCGTTCCCACAGGCGCCACGCCAATTGCTGCGGCGCATCACCTTGCTGTAGACCGCGCAAGATCGGCCCGAGGGAACCGACGAGCTCGAGCAAGGCCGAGCCTTGATGACCGACCTCGTGCACCAGCGACGAAGCGATGCCGCTGCCTACCATGCGCTCACGTGGCACGCGGATGATGGCGACGGGACTTGGTCCGCCGCCGGGCAAGCGCGTGCGGGCGCGTCGAATGGCAGCCCCGTGCCCTCGATCGAGATAACAGATCACCGGGGGAGCGGTGTAGTAATCGGGCAAAGCCAGCGCATCCGCTGAGGCCACATCCAGCCCCGATAGCCACACGCCGGTGTCGTGTTCGCTGCGCTGTGTCAGAACGTCGGCGAAGGCGTCGAACTGCGACAACAGATCATTGAAGCGCAGCCGCAAGGTTGTGAAGCGGCGCTGGGCTTCGACCGGGGGCGCGAGTTGACCTTCGCGCGTGCTTAGCCAGCTCAGAAAAGCGTGCGCCCGATTGCGCAACTCTTGCCGACCCTGCGCCAGAAATAGCTCAATCGCGATCTGGGCTGCGGGCAACAGCGCGGCTGCAGGTACCATCGTTTCGTGTAGCGCAAACGGCTTCACGCGCGCCAGACGCGCGAGCAGTGCGCGCGTTTCCTGCGCCATAAACCAGGCCGCCCCACGTTGATCGGGCATGCGCCTAGAGTCCATACAGCACGATCGTGCGACCGCGCCGTTCCCAGCGTCCGCTGCGACGATGACGGCCGGACTGGGCCGCCTGAGCGGTCGGACGAAGCAGACCGGGCGCGTGTTGCTGGGCGGCCGACACCAGCGCCGATTTGGCCGCATCGGGCGGCGGGACAGTCGGCGGGGTCTGCGCCGCTTGCTGGGCGGCCTCGCCCGCTAAACGCACGATGCGCCGCGCCACTTCAAATTCCTGATCTTCGCCGCTCATGCCTTCGAGCTCCATCTCGAACATGTTCGCGGCGGCCGAGCCGGCCTGCGCGCCCAGCGCCGTGCCGACGCCCGGAATGGGAATGAACGAACCGAGCGCGCCGCCCACCATCGGCAGCGCTTTCTTGACCAGCGGCTTAAGCATGCCGCCCAACTGCTTGCCGATTGGCCCTTTCATAAACGAACCGACGGCGCGGCTGGCCTTCTTGAACAGGCTGCCCAGGAACTGATCGAGCTCGGCCTCGTCGGAGACTTCAAGCAGTGCGGACGCCAGTTCCATCTCGTCCATTTCGTTGAAGGGCGAGCCGCCCATCGAAGCGGTTTCGAATTCGTAGTCACCGGCCTCAAACTCATCCGTTTCCCAGCTTGTCTCCAACTGGGTGCGATCGATGTCGTGCATGACCTGCCTCCTCTGCAAGATGTGTGATGCGCGGCGCATGAGCCGCTTACTTAGTAAAGATGCAAGAAGCATGCCACAAGGGCGGCAAATCACCGATGTTGGGAAAAACCGTTTAATCACGAGGGCTGCGCGTAACAGCGAGGTGGTTGTTGAGTCTGGCGCTACCAAACGGCGAAGTGGATTTCGTCTGAAAGCGTGATAAGGCGAAGTTTGCTTCGGGAGAACAGGCGCCACGCGAACAAAATCTTGGCCACCGACAGATTACAGGGTGTCGGCGAAAGAGCTACGCCAAACATATCAAGGCATTGTCGCCCCTGATCAGCCGTGTGGTCGTTCCCCAATGGTGCAACGCCATCAACATCTGCCCGGTCCTGATTTTCCCCGTCGCCCTGGCATTCTGCCCTGCCACACGGTCCAGATGCATCATATCAGGTGCGCGACCACATCGAGGAATCAGGTAATATGTGAGCTGAAGACTTGGCTTGTGCAGAGCCAGATTTTTCGCGCAGGCTGAGGCGGCCTGACCGCGACTGGAGCGGACAGGCGCGCCGATTCCCGGGTGGCCTTGAGGGTCACGCTGGCGAGCGGAGAATGGGGAGTCTATGGGGCGGCGCTCACCCCGATCGGGCCTATCGCTTCGACGGCATCAATGACTACATCCGGGTTGAATACGCCGACAGTTTAATATCCTGATCAAATTCGTCAAATAATCAAATTCATGTCGCCAAACTCGTGCCACAAATAACGTCGATCGATCGCCTCAAGATAGGCCGCACGCAATCTCGCCGGCTCGACAAACGCGCTGAGCAAATCAAGGTGACTGGCGTGCGGCTCGTGCAGACCCGTCACCAGACCGTCCACCACGCGCAGTCGATGCTGGGGTGCGATGTGCAAGCGAGTCCAGCCGCGAGCGGCGGACACGGTGCCATCTGATCGCGCCAAAGTCTCCAACGCACGCACCACCGTCGTGCCGACGGCGATCACTCGCCCGCCCCACTGCCGGGTGGTATTCACGGCCCTGGCGGTGATCTCAGGCACGTGATACTCCTCGTCGTAAGTGGGGTGCAGCGCATCGACGACATCATCGCGGGTCGAAGACAGGCCGGTATGCAGCGACAATGTCGCAAAGCCCACACCCTTGCGTCGTAGTTTCAACAACAACTCCCACGTGAATGGGCGCCCGGCCGAAGGCATCTCGACCGAACCGGGTTCGCCCGCATACACCGTCTGATAGAGATCGAGCGGCAGCGCTTCGGACACGTAGGTATAGCGCACTGGCTCGCCCAGTCGATAGATCAGATCAAGCAACGGCGTGCAACATCGATCGAATTCCATCTGCCACAAGAACGGCAGATCGGGGCGGCGGCGCAAGATATGTGCCGACAGCCCCTGACCGAAGTCTAGCTGCATGCCGGTACGGCCCACATGCGTGCGACCCTCCAACAACAGCACATCCCAACGTGCCGGGGTGCGGCGATGCGCCAGGCGGACTTCGAGCGTGTCGCCGCGCTCATCGGTCGCGCGCAGCAAGCCGGGTAAGGTCCGACTGGTATTCGCGACGAGCAAGTCCCCTTCGCGCAGATAGTCGCTCAGCGTATCAAAGCGCGTATGAATGAAGTCACCTTCGAGGCGCAGCAATACCAACAGGCGAACCTGATCGCGCCGCAGGCCGCGGTGCTCCGGTGGTTGATGCGCTTCCAGTTCGGACGGCAGACTAAAGTTCACCGCGGGTTCAACGGCAGTGGATATGGCGCTCATTGGCGTTGCCTCCCGGCGTACTCTGCCGCAAATGCCTGGGCATCGAAGCGTTGGCTGTTAATGCTGGCGGATTCATCGGAGGCGAGATAAACGAAAACAGGTGTCACATCTTCGGGCCTGGCCCATTGCGCCGGGTCTTCAGTCGGTTCAGCCAGGCGATGCATCACGGTGTCCATACTGCCCGGATCGACGCTGTTGATGCGCACGCCCGTGCCGTGCAGTTCGGCCGCCCACGTCCGGGTCAGGTGGTCGAGCGCCGCCTTCGAAACACCGTACGCGCCCCAGGTGGGATAGCCGACCACGCCCGCATCGGAACTCACGTTGATGATCGAACCCGCGCCGCGCGTCAGCATTTGTCCGACCAGCGCGCGCGTCAGCAAAAACGAGCCGGTCACATTGGTGCGCAATACCTGCTCAAAATCCTCGACGGGATAATCCACGAGATAGGGCATGGGCGTCGGCCCCAAAGCGGACGCATTGTTGATCAGCACATCCACCCGGCCGAAATGCGCCAGCGATTCACCCGCCAGCCGTTCCACATCCGCCCGATCGGCCACGTCCGCGACAACGCTTAACACCGCCGCACCCAGCACCCGGACGGCCCGTTCGGTCTCCGCCAGTTCAGCCGCGCTCGATGATCGTGAATTGAGAATCAGCTTCGCCCCC
>JAUQXD010000432.1 GCA_030834835.1 Thermoflexales bacterium
ATAGCGCGTGCCTTTGAGCACCGCAATTTGCAGTATTCTGGCGAGGTCGTGATCGCGTCGCGTTGGCAGTTGGATTGGGGCATGCCCATCACCAGCGATGATACGCACTTCCGGCTGGTCATCATGACGGCCGATGCAGCACAGATCACCCAGGCAACCGACCTGCAAGATCCCCGAATCGCCGTGATGTATCCGCTGCCCTTATCGGAAGAGGCTCAGCGCGCCGCAGCCGAGTACCTGGCCTGGACGCGTATGTCGGACGAATATAAGGATCAGACCGGCAAGGAGGCGGAGGCCATTCGAGATTGGCTGGCCACACAACGCCGCACCTATCTCGATGCGCTGGTTCACACACACCTGAATCTCTATCGCGGCGGCCAGATCATCACCCGTGATGATCTGGGCATCGCGGCTAAAGAGGCCTTCGGCGTGCCGAGTAATGACCAACGGCTGAAGTTCATCGTCGACAAGCTGCTGGCGGCAGCTTATCCGCAGCTGCCGATTGACCCGGCCGGCCTCCGCAGCACGCTGACTTCAGCCGAAGCGGGCAAGGTGTTTGAGGGCTATTTTGGCAAAGACCCCAGCAATGCCCAGACGACGGCCACACGTAACTACGGCATCGGGCTGGGGCTGTCTAACCTTGACGCGCCGCACAAGTTTGCAGTGCAGGAGAATAATAAGGCGCTGGGGCTGATCGCCCACCTGTTGGAAGAACGTCAGGGTAGCGAACTGCCGACCTGGAAATTGTTTGAGACGCTGTCGCGCCCGCCCTATGGCTTGCCATACGTGGCGATTCAGTTGTACGTGTTGAGTTTTGTGTATCGTGGAGATCCACGCGTGGAGTTGATGCTGAAGCGGGACCATAAGCTGAAGACCCGCGACGGCAAGGTCTTCCCACGTGATCGCATCAACGCTGCGACGGTCGCCGAGCTGGCGTGGCGGCCTAACCTGTTTCAGGCGTTTGATGTGCTGGTACCCGCTATCGGGCCGACGTGGAATGAAGCGCTGCGCTACGCGCGGGAATTTGTTGACGATCTACACGCGACCACCGATCAAGCCGAGATTGAAACCGAGTCGCACCGCTTAACCGAACGGCTGAGCGCCCTGGGCGAAGAACTGCCCAAGCAGCGGAACAATCTGCTCATTCTGGAGCGGGCGCTGGGCGCTTCCTTGCCCGATGACGCGCAACTAATGTTCCGGCAGCTCGACACGCTGACGCAAGCGCGTGATGGCTATAGCGCCTTTTTCGAAAAAGCCAATGAGCTGTTTGCCTCACCCGATAGTCTGCGCGATGCGATGAAGGCGCTCAGTCGTATGCGCGAGTTGGCCGAAGCCACCGCCGAGATCACCACGACCAAGCGTTATCTGGACGACGTGCGGCTGCGGGACACCGATCGGGAGTTGAACGCCCAGCGGCTGTCCTTGCTCGGGCAGATCAGTTTGAGCAATGTGGCGAGCCAGCCGCACACCTGGCGTAGCATTCAAGCGCAATTCGAGCAGTTCAAGAATCGCTATCGCAACGAATACCAGAAGCATCATCGTGATACCAATGCCGCCCTCAAGAAGTTAAACGAATCATTGGTCGATGCGCCCCGCCGCTTGCGAGCGCTGGAATTGCTCAACAGTATTCAAGAACTGGGTCAGGCGCGTGGTCAGCAATTGATCGGGCAGTATGAGCGTCTGGCGGCAAATCTTCAGGCATGCCCGGTCACCGATTATCTGTCAGTGTCGATTGACGCCGCGCCCGCCTGCGTGAGTTGTCAGCGCCCGCTGACCTACACAACGCCCGCTGAGGAAGTGGAGGCGTTCACACGTGAACTCAACGCTGCTTTGGCCGAGCAGCAACGCCGCCTGGCAAATGAGACCATTCGGCACGTGCTGGAACGTGGCAAGGGTGATGCGCTGTCGCAGTTCCTTCAGGCCGCACAAGCCGCAAATATAGCGATGTTGGTCGACTTGCTCGACGAAGATATTATCACGCTCATTCGTAAGCTGCTGGCTGAGGAACAGATTGGCGTGGCCGAAGGCGACGTAGTGAGCAAGTTCTTGCAGCGCTACGGCTCGCTGGAAGAGAGCGACATTCCAGCGGCGGTGAAGGCGTTTGAGACGCTACTACGCGACGCATTCCAGGAAGCGAAGAAAGCAAATAAAGGTAAGAAGACGATTCGCCTCACACTGAAATAAGCGAAAGGGTACTTCAATGTCAGGACTAACCGCGTCTTTTGCTGATCTTGTCACTGCCTTGGGTCAATCTTTTCGGCTTTCAGCCTTTTTTCCTGGCGCCATGTTTGTGCTGATTAGCCTCACATTAACTGGCCAGTATGTCGGGGAATCGGAATTTTACAAGACACTGGTGGGTTCGGGATTCGGCGAATTCCTATTTGTGTTTGCTCTTTCGTTGGCCGTGAGCTATGCGCTGTCGATTCTTAATGTGCCATTGACTCAACTTTACGAAGGCTACTTTTTCAAGCAGTCGTGGCCTGGCAGGCTGATGACTTTGCTACATATCCAGCGCAAGGAGTGGCTTGATCTTAGGCTGAAGCAAATCAATGACACAACTCAGGTCAAACGCGAGGCGCAGCGGTTTCATCCTGCACGATCGCAATCGACGACGCCTTGGAGTAATCCAAAATACTGGGAGGCCTATCAGCAACTTGTGCGCATGCAAACCGAACAGGCTGTTTTGAGGATGGAAAAGCAAACCTATTTTCCGGTTGGGGATGAGCTAGTGATGCCGACACGTCTGGGCAATGTCATGGCTTCATTTGAGGAATATCCTGTTCGGAGTTACGGCATGAACGCGGTGACGATTTGGCCCCGCATGCTACCCACTGTGCTTAAATCTGGTTATGCAGAGTTGGTTGAACGCGAAAAAATGGGCTTTGACTTCTTTCTAAATTTGTCGGCTTTAACTGGATTTCTGGCGCTTGAGTATGCAGGCTTGAGCTTGTATTTTGCAGCGCGAATGAATGTCGCCATTGTGTTAGCTATTGTGTTTGGGGCATGGGTTTTCTACCGATTAGCGATTCTGGCCGCGATAGGATTCGGGACAAACGTCAAAGTGTCTTTCGATCTGCATCGAAACGTGCTGCGTAAGGATCTGGGGCTTGTTGCGCCACTCAGCTTTGAGGAAGAAGTAGCCCAATGGGAGAAGTATTCCAGTTTCTTGGGATTGAGTGACAGGCGTGACAAGATAGCAGTGGCAGATGGTCTATTCGCGTATGAGCGGCCCGCACCACCCGCTCGCGTCAAAGCATCAAGACATCTGAAAACACATGCAGAAAGCGGATCAAAGCGCAAATGAACTCTTCCTAGGAGGGATAGATGTCCTATTTCTATCGCTTGCGCACATTCTGCTATTACACAGTCGCAGCCGTGGCGGGCCTAGCCTTGTCGTTATATCGAATTGCCTTTCTAGCGCAGGCTTACGAGTCTGAGTCGAACCGGCCGAAAGGGCTGGATATGCTACACGCACAAATGTTCAGGCAAGAACTCGAATCATGCCGGCCGAGCATAAGCAAGATTGATCATGAAGTTCATCAATTTCAATTGGGCTTAAATCTCATAATTGAGCGACAGGATTACGATGGAGCGATCAAGGTTTGGGGTGACCAGCTGAAAAGCATTTCCCAGTGTAAAACAAAGATCGTGCTCAACAACAACCTCGCTTACGCTTATGCTAAGCGCGCCGAGCAAAAACGAAAGAGCGACCCTAAAGCAGCACAGTCTATCAAGTCCGCAAGCGACGCCTTCGACCGTTCCAAAGGCATTTTTTCGGATGACTGTAAGAAAGATGTGGAGATCACCCTGGCTGTCAACTATAGCATCCTGATTGGTCAGAATGATCGGCGTAATTAAAAGCAGCTAAGTTGCTATCTTTATGGCTGACAAAGACAAGGGGCAAACCCATATTAGCCGAGTTTTGTGGGGCTGCGAGTCTAATTTAATTGTTATTTTCGTTCTTCTCATTATCGTCTTCCTGTGTGTATTGGGTGTCTTCAATCGTCCCGGCAAACCGCTGACCATCGACCTGGGATTCCCGGCTTCATCGCCTTTGGCCACGCCCGCACCACCTGTCCATAAGTATTCCCTGGCGCGCGTGGCGAATGGCCAATTGCTGATTGTGACGAACGACCCCGTGCAGCCTCAACCGCCTGAGCTGTACAGTATCACTGGCGGTCAGGTGGCCTCCTGGCAAATCATGAGTGGCCGCGCCATGACTGACACCAGACCGGTGTTTTCAGATAATCGCGCCAATCTTGCTTTGGTCTCGGAGCAAGCCGGCTTCAATCAGATCTATGTAGTTATCTCCGGCACGAACGGCTATCAGACCGTGCCACTCACGGAGACACAGCAGCCGTTTCCAGAACAGGGTGGCGCTGGGTGGAGACTGGTGACACACACGTTGAGGATTCCGGCTAACACGCCGCTGAGTTGGTCGCCTGACGGGACGCATCTCGCCTTTGTCGCCGAAGGGACGACACCAGTCGGCCAGCCGCTTAGCGCGGTGTATGCGCTTACCGTCACCCAGTCATTGGCACCAACGTTGCTGGAAGCCGAGCAGGGTAGCATCTACAGTCCGGTGTGGGTGGATGATGAATGGCTCGCATACGTGCTAGATGTGACGAACCAAGTTGAGGAAGTTATCCTGCGATCATCCATGACAGGTGCGTGGCAGGTCATTTATCCGCGCGGGCTGGTGCCAACATCAACGATTACGCCTACGCCGACCGGAACGTCTACCCTAGCACCAACCGAAACGCCAGTACCGACACTGACACCGACTTCTACACCGGTTCCAACGCCAACAATTTAACGTCGATCAATTATGCCTAACGATACCAGTCTTACCGATTTCATCGCCCAATACGCCACACCCTACGACCCGGCCACGGATACTTATCGCCGCCCGCTGTTCGCTTCCCCCATAAAGGCTCGCATTAGTGGTTTTGATGACGCGCATTCATATCACACACGCGTTCCGCCGCAAGGCATTGAACCATATGTCAAACATTACACCGATCCTGGAGACTTGGTGCTTGATCCATTTTGTGGATCTGGCACCACTGGTGTTGCCGCATTACGTCTTGGACGACGGGTGATTCTGAATGATCTGTCTCCTGCCGCCGCTCACATTGCTCGGAATTATTGCACGGCAGTTTCGCCCGAAGAACTCCAGCAGGCATTTAGCACGATTCTTCATGCAGCGTGTGAGGAGTTAGATTGGCTTTATGAGACTACATGTGATAGATGTGGCGGAAAAGCAGAGATTCAATACACGATCTGGAGCGATGTATTTGAATGCGGTCGCTGTGGTGCCGAACTGATCTTGTGGGATTTAGCGGTTGATGAAGAAGCGCAGGCAATTCACGACAAGTTCAACTGCCCCAGTTGCGAAAAGGATTGGAGTAAATCTGAGCTACGTAGACTTCGCGCAGTACCTGTTGTAACCAATTACGAGTGTTCAACATGCAATCCAAAGCGAGGGGAACATCGAACGACTGAGACAGAGACGAATCGGATTAGTGAGATTTCATCAACGCGTATTTCTTACTGGTACCCAAGGTCTGAGTTCAACCAAGGGTTCGAAATGTGGCGCCGAGTGCACGCCGATCTTGGCATTACAGACTCCAGTAAGTTCTTTACTCCACGGAATCTTTGGGCCTTTGCTCGTTTGTGGCATGATGCAAGCACCGTAGAAGATCAAGCTATTGGCGATAGAATTCGCTTTACGCTCACGGGTAGCGTACCTTCATTGACTGTTATGACCATGTATATGCCGGATCGTTCGGGTAGAGGTAATCGTAAAGGTACGCTCTATGTGCCGTCTCTAAGCATTGAACAAAACGTCAAACAAGTTGTTTCTAGACGTTTTCGTCGAGTAATAAAATATGCTCAACAGTTTCGAGGTGGCGACGTATTCGTCCAGACTGGCACAGCGACAAAATTGCCAGGAATACCTGATTCATCTATCGACTACGTGTTCACTGATCCGCCTTTTGGATCCAACATCTTTTACGCAGACGTAAATTTTCTTTGGGAATCTTGGCTTGGTGAATTAACCGACCAGACTCAAGAGGCTGTTGTTCATGTGAAGCATAAAGATAAGAATACGCTCCCGGATTATACACGGTTGATGACGCAAAGTTTTCAGGAAATGCATCGTGTACTCAAGCCAGGACGTTGGGCGTCAGTTGTATTCCACAACTCAGATGATCGAATCTGGCAGGCAATATTAGACGCAATTGACGCAGCCGGGCTAGAACTCGCTGAAATCAACAGCTTTGACAAAGCTCATTTATCATTCAAGGGAATTAAAGGCGCTCAAGGGCTGGAGCGCGTTACCAACAAGGATATCGTCCTCAATTTGCGCAAGCCCGGCCCTGAAGTCGTCGCTTCGACCAACGGCAAGTCAACCACGGCACGCAATGGCGATGCCGAGGCGCGTGTCGTGCAGCAGCTAGCTGAATTCCTGTCCACCACTCCGGCGCCACAAAATCGCACCTTACAACACTTCTGGAATGTGGTCTTGCACGAAATGCTGGCGAACGGCGTCGTCGAAGTCTCCATGGAGCAGGTCAGCGACATGCTGCCCTACTACTTCAAACAGGTGGATGGCAAATGGTATCTGCGCGGCGAAGCCGTTGTCGGCGGCAACGTCTTCGATCTCAAGAGTGATGTCGGCGCGCTGACGTGGCTCAACGCCATACTGAACGAACCGCAAACCACCGGCGATCTCATCCCCAAATGGCAAGCCGCTATTGGCCGTGATGTCGATCCCGGTCGCTTGGAGCGCCTGC
>JAUQXD010000433.1 GCA_030834835.1 Thermoflexales bacterium
CGTCGGCTTCACGCGGGGAGATACCGAAGAAGCGCGCGTCGAACTGATCGATGTGATCGAGGAAGCCGCCCCACCGCGACATCACCTTGCCGGGCGTCGCCGGGGCCGGATCGTAATAGGCATCGATGTCAAATCGGTCGGTGGGAATTTCGGTGATGGCAGTCAGGCCGTTGGACAGCAGCTGCCAAAAGGCTTCAGGCGTAGTAGCGCCACCCGGAAAGCGGCACGCCATCCCCGTGATGGCAATCGGTTCGTGATTATCGATCATGTCGCTCACCTGCGGCAGGCACTGTCAACTGCATGGGCCGGTACGGATAAAACTCAATCTGATAGGACGCTATGATCTGGTCCTAATCGGCTTACGGTACTCTCGACCTTTCTCGTCTGACAGGGTATATGCAGACCACAAGCAGGCCGGAAAACCGCCTGACTCTCTATCGGGGTAGTGTAGTACTAAGCCAGCTGATCCTAGTCGACGCTGGTTTGCTGAATGTTTGACAGGCTGACAATCTGACAGACGCGAATGGTATGAATCTTGTCGAAATATCGGGATATGTAGATGAATTAGTGACATTTCGTCATAGAATGGTTGGTGTTTGACTACAAAGACAGCGCTTTCTCGCGTAAAAGGCTGACAGATGAGCGTAAGGCGAAGGTTGCCTCTGGACAGGGTAATTGCATCTTATTCACCTGACATGGGCTACGGAGAGTTTCAATTGGGCGTTAGTTGCCGTTGTTGTTGGGTGATTGCGTTTCTCGGCGCGATCAGATCGCATCGTTCGCCAACGGTGCAAACTTTGCGTAAGGCATCTGGTCGTTTCATTAACTCACCTCTTGTTTGATCATGCCCTCCCAACAAAAACACCCGATGAAGTATAATCTTCATCGGGTGTTGTGAGCCGTCAGGGGCTCGAACCCTGAACCAAAGGTTATACCCTTGTCGGCGGGTAAATCACTCAGGACTGAGTCAGTCGCTGTGCAGCAGTCGCATGAATTGGCCTGTTTTCAAGGCTTTTTCTGCGCCAAAGCGTAAACGACCGTTTTAAGATCCATCACACCACAAGCGAACGACGCTGAAGTCGTTCGCTTGTGGTTTACGATGTGTCGTTACATACCGCGCATCACTCCACTTACTGGTGAATATGGTGCGAAGTCTTCCTGATTCAATGCCCGCGTGTATTGCTCGACTTGAGTGATGTCATGCCAGCGACCGGCAATTTGAACCAGGCGCGTCGGTGCGCCTAATTTGCTGGCGATCGTAGCGAAGGTTCTCCGGAGATCATGCGGACTAAACGCCGGAATGCCAGCCGCCAGCCCTAACCTGCGAAAGAGCGTCCGCATGCCGTAAACCGTTAGTGGCTCGCCAATTCGATGACCCTCAAAACCGACAAAAACATTATCGACCTTAGCATAGACGGCCCGATAGGAAACCAGCGTGACAGGAAATTAGCCGTCTCCACGCTGAAAACACCACAATCTTCATCGCCACCTTTGACGATGACGCTCAAGCGGCAATGCTCCAGATCTAGATCGTTGATATTCAAACGGCACACCTCGGATACCCGTAGGCCCGAATCCAGCATTAGGGCCACCATCGCTACATTGCGTGTGCCGATAGGCGTGCCGGTATCGCAGGTTTCCAGCAGCGCCAGCGCCTGCTCTTTTGACAGAGTGCGCTGCAAGCGTTTCTTTGGTCGCGGTATCCGAATCTCAAAAATCGGTGCTTTCTCACCCACGGTGAAGTGATAAAACGACCGCAAGGCATTCATCGACATTTTGATCTGAACATCACTGATCCTGGCGCGCTTCCAGTCCGCGAAGTATTTGAGTAAGTCGCTCTTGGAGAGGTCTTTGATCTCACGGCCGGGAAAGGTCTTGATCAACCGGTTGATTTGCCATTCGTACGAAGTCACCGTGGTCGCGCTGTGGTCGATGGTCAAGTTGTTTAGCCAATCCTGCACGGATTGATCTTGTTGCTTGGACATGATAGTTCCTCCATTTTGTTCTAGCTGACAGATGTAGATTCACGATCAATCGATATGTACTGCGAGTTACGAATTCGAGCGTCAAGGCATAGGCGACTCCTTGCGCACGTGCACCCCGATTGAAGATGAAGCCGCACGAGATACGCCGGGCCTGCCTATATCTTTGAACTGCTGAGCAAGCCAGGGGAAGGGTTTGGTAATGTAACAGATCAGGCTAGGGTGATGGACAAATGCAGTAGGGAGCAGTGTGGGATGAAAAAGCCGAAAATTGGACACTGTAGCACGGCTACCGACAGGCCGATGCTAAAAGGTATGGTTTGGGGTAAACTCGGGCGCTATGAAAAAGACGCCTGCCAGCTCTCCCCCCAAACTGGGGCCAGGTGAATACCGGCCCGATATGGCGTTTAC
>JAUQXD010000038.1 GCA_030834835.1 Thermoflexales bacterium
GACGCGCACCCCACGGGTGACCGCTTGCTGCGCGGCGTCGATCGGATCGGGTCCGGCGTTGCTCACACCATCGGTCAACAGCACGATGATGTCCGGCACATACGCACCGCGCGGCACGGGCGTGGGTTCGGCTTCGGTTGAATACTCATTGGTGCTGGCCGCGACGTTCGGATCGACTTCAGCAATCGCGTCGATGCCTTTGAGCAGGCCGCTGCCGATCGCCGTGCGGCGACCGGTTTGCAGGCTCTCGATAGCGGTTTGCAGAGCTTCGGGATCGGACGTGGGCGGCTGGATGATGGCCGCGAAACCGGAGAAGGCCACCAGGCCGATTTGCGTGTTGCCGCCCTGCCGTTCGATGAAGGACAGCATCGCGGCTTCGGCGGCCTGCAAGCGCGAAGGTTCAATATCGGTCTGGCACATGCTGCCGGACACATCCAGCACCAGCACGATGGTGGTCTGATTGCTGGGCACACTGATGATGGAGACGGGGCGGCTGACGGCAAACACCAGGCTGATCAAAGCGAGCGCGAACAGGGCAAAGGGCACGTGCCGCCGCCAACTCGATCGTTTGGGCAAGGCGTCGCGCACCAGCGACAGGCTGGAGTAGCGCACGACCAGTCGCCGCCGACGTCGCAGCACCCACACATAAGCCGCGATCAGCACAGGCACTAAGCCTAATAAGATTAGCGATCCGGGCCAGAGCACATCCATTGGCTACCTCCGATCTGCCTGACTGCCCAATAACTGATCAATCGTCATGCCCGAACGTTTCTGTCGGGCATCCATGCAGATCGACCCTCTGGATTCCCGCCAGAAGCGCGCGGGAATGACGTGTCGCAAAAATCACGGCAAACGACTGAACCACAGCAACGACAACGCGCCGCCGATCAACAAGAGCAAGACGCTCACGCCCGCCAACAGCGCGGTGATTTCGGTCTGTTCCGGCTTGACCACGAGTTGCGAACCGACTTGATCGTACACGGTCTTCAGTTCGTCTTCGTTCTCAGCGTGATAGTATGTGCCATCCGTCAACTGCGCGATGTTCTGCAACGTTTCCTCATCCAGATACGTGCGAACGGTAAAGCCGTTGACCTTCAACAACGTGCCCCCGACGCTGCCAATTCCGATGGGATAGATGCGCACCCCGCGATCGATCGCCAGCTGGGCTGCCTCCAGCGGATCGGGCGGCGCGGTATTTTCGCCGTCAGTCAGCAGCACGATCGCGCCGGAGGTGTACGTGCCTCTGGGCAACGGCGTAGGTGTCGGTGTGGGCGTGAGTTGCAAGTTGCTGTAGATTTCGTCGGCGACGGGTTCGTTCCTGATCGACAACGCATTGAGCGCCGTCAGGATGCCGTTGCCCAGCGACGTGCCGCGTGTCGGGGCCAGCCGATCGAGCGCGGCAAGGATGGCGCCTTGATCGTTCGTGGGCGGCTGCACGCTGAAGCCGCTTTCGCTGAAGGCCACGACGCCAATCATGACGCTGCGCGGTTGATTGGCGACGAAGTCGCGGGCCGCAACTTTGGCCGCTTCCATGCGAGTGGGCTGCAAGTCATCGGCGGCCATGCTGCCGGACACATCGAAGGCGAGGATGACCGTTCCTTCGACGCGCGGCAGGCTGAGTTCGGTTTGCGGTCGCGCCACGGCGATGATGAGCGTGGTGAGCGCCAGCAAAAAGAGCAGCGGCGGCAGGTGACGCCGACGGCCCAGCCCGCGCCCGCCGGATTGCGTCAATCCGAAGTTGCCGTAGGCAGCAAGCAGGCGCTGTCGCCGCCGCTGTTGTCGCGAGTACAACACGACGAAGAGCGGAATCAAGAGCAACAGCAGCAGCATGGTCGGCCAGATGAAGGACATAGTGATTGTGGATGGTTGATTTTAGATTGCTGATTGATTGTTCGTGCTGGCGAATAGAATTCGCAGCAACCGTTACACAAAGTCGGCCTTCGCCGACTGAGCCGACGCAGGTCGGCTTTGTGTTGGTGTAGGCGCGATTTCAATCGCCGGCCACTGCCCGATGAACCGCGTCCTTCGACTGCGCGGCGGGCGTTCTTCGACTTCACTTCATTCCGCTCAGAATGCGCCCGCCGCTCCGCTCAGGACGCTTGTCTACCGTCTCCGCTGTTTCCTCAACGCCGCAAAGCGGACGATGGCGCGGACGAGGTCGTCATCGGTGGACAAGGACAACAAATCAACGCCCGCGTGTTTGGCGGCGGCAATCACGGCGGCTTCACGTTGTCGGGCTGCGTCGGCAAATCGGGTGCGGAATTTCCGGTCGTGCGTGTCGACGTACAACTGCTCCCCCGTCTCCGCATCTTCCATCATGATCGGTCCGATGTCGGGTAGATCGATCTCGCGTGGATCGGTCAGCCGCACGGCCAGCACCTCGTGCCGCTGATTGAGCAGGCTCAAGGGCCGCTCCCAGCCGGGCGCGCTGATGAAGTCCGAGATGATGAAGATCAGCGAGCGCTGTTTGATGGCATTCAAGCCGCCGTTCAGCAACGGTGAAAGATCGGTGAAAGGCGCGTGCGTCAAACGCGGCTGCCGCAGCAAGTCATTGATGATGCGCAACACTTGAATGCGCCCGCCGCGCGCGGGAATCGTGCGTTCGATGCGGGGCGTTCCGCCTGCGTAAAACATCGCGCCCACGCGATTGCCGTGCCGCGTCAGGATGCGGGCCAGTGTCGTGACAAAATCGATCAGCACCGTGCGCTTGACGCTGTGCACCGTGCCAAAGTCGATCGACGGGCTGAGGTCCAGCAAGAACCACGCGGTGACCTCGCGGTCTTCGACGTACTGCCGCACGTAGGGCGTGTTCATGCGCGCGGTGACGTTCCAATCGATGTAGCGAATATCGTCTTCGGGTTGATATTCGCGCAGATCGGCAAAGTCCACGCCGTAGCCATAAAACAGGCTGCGATAGTCGCCTTGCAGCAGGCCATCCAACCGGCGGATGACTTGCCAATCGAGCCGCTGCAAGATCCGATCGGGCGCGGCAGAACCTATCGGCGGCGCATCAGGATGCGCCGCGTCAGGCCGCAACACGGACGTTGAGTCGTTGATCACGTAACGGCACCACCGGGATCGGAATGCGATCGAGAATTTTCTTCAGCACGTCATCGGCGCTGACGTTATCGGACAGCGCTTCATACGACAGCACCAATCGATGGCGGATCACATCGAAGGCCATGTCCAACACGTCTTGCGGCAGGGCGTAATCGCGGCCGCGCACAAAGGCCAAAGCGCGCGCGGTGAGAATGAGATTGATCGAGGCGCGCGGACTGGCCCCAAAGGTGATGTAGTGTTGCAGGTCTTTCAGGCCAAATTCGTGCGGCTTGCGCGTGGCCGTGACCATGCGCACCGCGTATTCGATGAGGGCTTGATCGGCGTACACTTGATCGACCTGTTTCTGCAGGGCTAAGAGTTGATCGGTGGTGATGACGGTCTGCACGGCTTGCAGCGCGCTGGTCATGCGCTCGACGATGACAAATTCTTCGGTGGTCGTGGGATAGCCCACCAGCACCTTGAGCATGAAGCGATCGACCTGCGCTTCCGGCAAAGGATACGTGCCTTCGGTCTCGATGGGGTTCTGCGTGGCGAGCACGAGAAACGGATTGGGTACTTTGTACGTCTCACGCCCGATCGTGACCTGCCGCTCCTGCATCACTTCCAGCAGCGCGCTCTGCACTTTGGCGGGCGCGCGATTGATCTCGTCGGCCAGCAGCAGGTTGGTGAAGACCGGGCCGAGCGAGGTGTTGAATTCGCCGGTTTTCTGGTTGTAAATGCGCGTGCCGATGAGGTCGGCGGGAACCAGATCGGGCGTGAATTGGATGCGCTTGAATTCGCCGCCGATGGATTCGGCCAGCGTCTTGATGGCCATCGTCTGGGCGAGGCCGGGCACGCCTTCGACGAGGATGTGGCCGCGCGCCAGCAGCGCGACGATGAGGCGCTCCAGCAAATGGTCTTGCCCCACGATGATTTTCTTGACTTCGTATAGGACGCGTTCCATCGGCGGGGAGTTGGGGGTTAAGTCATATTGTCCGTTGGGCATGATGATCTCCTGTTGTTACTCGCTCACAGCACCGTCCCCGGCGCGGATTCGTCTGCAGATACGCCGCCGAGGACGGCGGCTAGAGCGTCGATGACTCTCAATACGGCGGGGAACCGCCTGCGCCGCCGAGGGCGCTGTCGATGGGCACGGCAAAGCCGATGCCGACAAAGAATTCACCGTCGGTGGGATTGACGATCCCTTCGACGATGCCGATCACTTCACCCGCCCGATTGAGCAGCGGCCCCCCGGAGTTGCCCGGATTCACCGCGGCGTCAATCTGAATCAAGCCCCGCAGCGTGAGCGTGGAACTGGGTGGATGGAAGGATCGATCGAAAGCAGAAATGACGCCCGCGCTCATCGAGCCATACAGGCCAAAGGGATTGCCCACGGCGTAGGCTTCATCGCCCACCCGCATCGCGTTGGGATTGCCGAGCACGGCGGGAAAAGTCTGCGTGGGCGGTTCGCTGGCCTGCAAGACGGCGATGTCGTTCTCTGGCTGCTGCACGGCAATGAGGCCGGTCGTCTCGTAGCCGTCCGCATACGTCAGCGTGATGATGTCCGTATTGGTGACGACGTGCAGCGCCGTGAGAATATCGCCGTTGTCGTTGATGACGACGCCGCTGCCCAGGCCGTGCGTAGGTTCGCCGTCGTCGTCGCGGCCGCTGGTTTCGATCAGGATCAGGGACGGTCGAATGACGCGATAGACCAGATCAGAATAGGCGGGCGGCGGCGTGGCCGAGGCCATGACCTGCGCGACGGTCTGTTTGACTTCGGTCGTGGTGAGCGGGCGCTGCGCGGGAAAGAGCGAGTTGTACAGCAGCAGAGCGATCAGCGCGGCCAGCACACCCGAGGCGAAGGGCACGGCCCGGCGCACGGCGGCGCGCAGTCGTTGGAAACGGCTGCGCCATACGTCACGGCGTGGTGGGGGTGGCTGATCGTTCATTGGTTCATTCATCACATGCGTACGTCATTGCGAGGAGGCCATAGGACGACGAAACAATCTTGTGTCGGTTGGGACTGAGATTGCTTCGCATCCTTCGACTGCGCGGCAAAAAGCGCCGCTCCGCTCAGGATGCTCGCAATGACGATTAACATTAATTCATCTTACGCAGGCAACAACCAAACGGATTGCTACACGAAATCAAGGCGGCTAACCTTGACGGGAGATACCGGTGATTATAGTGTAGTTTTACCTGATAAAGATGAAAATCGCATGAGGGTTGGAGCAGGCCGAACAGATCGCCAGGGATTGGGCAGGATAGTCGTTATTTTCAAACATTCCAGCCGGGCAAGGACCTATGGCTGCTCTAAAAGCGAGACCCCGGTTCGATACCGGGGTCTCGTTCTCTCAACAGTACTGCCTCCGTCCTCCAGTGCCATGATCACCAAATGCGCGTGGTGAACCAGATGCTCAGCGTGCATCGGATCGATGTGCTCACCCGATTGGTCTTCGACCATCTCGACGAAGTCTTCCAGTTTGTCGATCGCGTCGTCCACTTTACCGCGATCGAGATTGACCTGCGCTTTGTCGAGTTTCTTGAGCAGACTCCGCGCTACGCCGTCATTGTCAATGTGTCCCATGTCGCGCGCGTGCACGACACACTCGCGCAGCGACGCAATCGTCGTCGCGTCATGCGCGCAACCCATGTCCTCATGTGCCAGCACCGGGCTGACCGCCAGCAAACTCAATACCGTCACCATGCATACCAACAGCCATCGCTTCATCATTGTGTCCTCCCGTGGATAGTGTTTGTTGCCGAAAAACCCGTTTTTACCACTATATGATTGTCGCTCGATAGTCTCTCCTTTCACGCATCAAGCCGGGCGTTCTTCAACAACACCGCATTGACGGCCACCAGGATCGACGAACCCGACATCGCCAGCGCGCCGATGGCCGGCTGCAAGTACAGGCCAAACGATGGGTAAAACAAGCCTGCCGCGATCGGAATCGCCAACCCGTTATAACCCACCGCCCACGCCAGATTCTGCTTCATCTTGTTGACCGTCGCGCGACCTAACCGCACGGCTCTCGCCACATCGATTGGATCGGAGCGCATCAGCACGACATCGGCGGTTTCGACGGCAACATCGGTTCCCGCGCCAATCGCGATGCCGAGATCAGCCTGCGCCAGAGCGGGTGCATCATTGATGCCGTCGCCCACCATCGCCACCCGTTTGCCCCGTGCTTGCAGCTCTTTGACTTTGTCAGCCTTCTGGCCCGGCAGCACTTCTGCGAAGATCAGTTCGATGCCGAGGTCATGCGCGATACGGTCGGCGGTGGCGCGATTGTCGCCCGTCAACATCACGACCTCCACACCAAGGGCGCGCAGTTGTCGCACCGCCTCGCTCGAAGTGTCACGCGCCGCATCGGCCACCGCAATCAAACCTGCGGCCCGATTACCGATCGCCACGTGAATGACCGTGCGGCCCCCGCTCGCCAGTTCGGTAGCCTGTGCCTCAAGCCCATCGAGCGCGATGTGGCGATCAGCGAGCAATTTGCGGTTGCCAATCAAGATCGTCTGGCCGTCAATGTGTGCCGTCAGGCCGTGCCCGGGCACGGCGTCAAAGTGCTGGGCTTCGCTCAACGGCAACTGCTTCGCTTGCGCAGCTTTGACGATGGCCTGCGCCAGTGGATGTTCGCTCGACTTCTCGGCGGACGCGGCTAGCCGCAACAACTGATCGGGATTCGCCACCACCCGATCGGCGATCATGACCTCGACGACTTCAGGTTCGCCTTTCGTCAGTGTGCCGGTCTTGTCGAAGATCACGGCATTAATCTTCGCAGCCCCTTCGAGCGCGGCTGCATCCTTGAATAAGATGCCTTGCTGCGCGCCGAGACCCGTGCCCACCATGATCGCCGTCGGCGTCGCCAGACCCAGCGCATCGGGACACGTGATGACAACGACGGTGATGGCAAACGTCAGCGAGAAGATCAATCGATCTTCACCTGACGGCATGAACTGCGGCGCGAGGACGAAGTACCACAACAGGAACGTGCCCAACCCCGCGAACACGGCGACGAGCACCAGATAGTGTGCGGCCCGATCGGCCAGGCGCTGCGCCGGGGCTTTGGAGTTCTGCGCGGCCTGCACCAGCTTGACGATCTGCGCCAGCGCCGTATCCGCGCCGATCTTCGTCGCGCGGAATTTGAACGTGCCCGTTGTGTTGATCGTCGCGCCAATC
>JAUQXD010000039.1 GCA_030834835.1 Thermoflexales bacterium
AAGAGGTCAAGTAATGCGCCGCGCCGCTCTCTGGCTGGGCTTGCTGCTCGCCCTCACGGCCTCAACCGCCCTCGCGCAGAACGGTCTGCCGCCGTGGGCGACCGTCGACAGTAACGGGCAGATCACGTTCAATTCGAATGGCCTGCAGCCGACGGGCGCAATCATGCTGCCGCCCCCGCCGGGCTATGCCAGCGTGCAGGTTGATCTGGGCAATGGCAAACAACTGTGCGTCGGCTGTTTGACATACAACACGTATCAGGCCGCGGACGGCAGCGCGGTGGTCATCCCCACCAACTACGCCGCAATGGTGATGGCTGACGCCCACTACAACCCGTTCAATCAACCGGTCGAAGCGTACATGGGCAACACCCTGATCGCCATGTTCGCTGAGGGCGGCAACTTCGATCCCATGGTCAGCTCACCGCAGGCAATCCAGGATGCCCAGGCGATTCACGACATGCTGACCAGCGGCCAACTCGATCCGCTGTTTCTGGCGCGTATGAACGCCGAGATGAACAATCCGAACAGCCCGCTCTTCCAAAGCGATCTCTTTCTCGGCGCCGGCATCTTCTCGTTCCGCTGCAATCCCGTCACCGGTTCGTGCCGCAATCAACCGCTGAACGGCAATGGCACGCCGCAGCCCGGCTCAACGCCGGGTGCACAGCCGACGCCGCCTCAGCCGACGGACACACCGGAAGAAGGCGAGTGCCCGCTCAACCTGCGGGTGTCGCAGCAGCCGCCCTCACTCAGCGCGAACAAACTCGCGCCGGACTATCCGATCGTGGTCGGGCAGGACCCGAACAAGCGCGGCGTGGATGTGTCGGCAAACATCATCATTCATCCTGTCATCGTGAAGTATGACGTTCCAAAGTATGAGCACGAGTGTCAGTTCGTGGGCGGCACGGTGACGGACAGCGCCTGCCAGAACAACCCCGGCTACAAGAACAAGAAAATCTTCGCGGGTTGCGAAACGAAAACTGAGACCTACACGGATCAGATCGCCTTTGCCACGATCGACGCTGATCTGTCGCCGGCTTCGATCCGCTGGATCACGACGGACCTGGCCGCGAAGTATCCAGGCGCGCACGTCTATCAGGCGCACTGGTCGCTGTGGCCGGGTCGCAGTCCGTCGCAGGGCGGTCTATCGGGCGATGGGGCAAGCCTGTCAGTCGTGTATGCCAATTTACCGTTAACCGATCCGGGCACGTACAGTGTGCAGATTCAGGGCCGCACGACGGGCACGCCGTACACCGCGCCGCGGCCGTTCACGTTCACGTATCCCGATCTGCAAGTGCATTTGCTCGAATCGACGATTATCAAATAGTGTAAAGCATGGATGAAGTCGGGCAGGTCATGCGAGATGCAGGCGTATACGTGATCAATGGTGGACTGAGCGTGTCATATTTCTTATTCGATCATCTCGCGTTGTTGATCGCGATTGCCTGCGCCGCGATCGTGATCTGCCTGTTCGATCGCTGGTTAATCGATCTCGCGACTTCGACGCCGGCGCGTCAGGGACGCGCGGCCCCGCGTCGAGCGGTCAGTCGGCCCTATGCCCGCACGGTCATCACGCTGGGAATGTGGTTGATCGCCGCCAGCCTGTATCCCGCGCCGGTGCCGGAACTGGGCGCAGCCATGTGGTTGGCCGCTGTTGTCGCCGTGCTGCTGCTGCCGACGGAACGCGCGTCAGTGCTGGGGGCGTGCAAGAACCTGATCCTGACCTACGCGTTGATGCTGCTCGGTTTTCTATGGTACGTCAACACGACCGCGCAGGCCTCGGCACGCGAATGGGCGGCCATCATCGGCGGGGTCGGCGAAGCGCAGCAGACGCTGGCCCAGAATCAAAACTTGATCATGACCATCGGCACGATCGGCATCACGTGGTCAGGGCCGGTCGCCGCCGCCATCTATCTGTGGGGGCGCTTGAAAACGCACCTCGATTCACTCGCTGCGCCGTGGCAGAGTATGGCCGAGATCGTTCGCGACATTCGCACGCGGGCTTAAAGCTAGCTCACGCCGGGCCGCGAAGTTGTCAAGTCACGCTGCGCGGTGACGTGGTGCAGCAGA
>JAUQXD010000434.1 GCA_030834835.1 Thermoflexales bacterium
CGTCCCCGCTAATCGAAATGGAATCGACTGCGCCCACGGCTGCCACCCGGCGCTGCTCGTATCAGTGCCCTCGGCGATGCGCACTTCGGTCGCCTGGCCCATGATGGCCACGCCTTCACCCGTCGTGATGTCGTTTTCATTTGTCAACAGCAGCGTCACATTCGGCGGAGCGCCGGTGACGAAAAACGGCAGGACATTGGGCTGCGATCCAAAATCGATGGCAAAGAACGTGCCCCGATCGCTGGTCACCACGGCTACCCCGACTTCCCGATACCGGGTGCTGAGCAGATTGGCGCGATGGACCTGCGACCCCGTCCAGAACGCCCAGGCATCATCAACCGTGGTCGTCGGCTCGCCGAAAATATTCTCGCCCCAGATGCCAAAGGTGCGCCAGTAACCAAAGCCCGTCGCCCGGATGCGCGACTCGATGGTGGAACCGTCGCTGCCCGTATGATCGACGTTGCCCGTCTGCGCCATATCGTTGGCCATACGCGTCGCCGCGCTCGTCAACTGGCTGCTAACCGCCAGCGGCAGCAGCCCGCTCTGCACGCGCAGCGCATTGAGGCGCGCCAGCACAGCCGTAGCGGAATCTGCCTGGGCGCGCACCGGTTGAATCAACGCGATCAGGGCTGCGATCAGACACACGAGATGGAACGCAAAACGCACTGGACGAACAGACATGGGGCGAATTGTAACACGAGACGGGCGGCCCACTCAGGCTCGATCGGCCAAACGCAGCTTTACGAACACGATCGGCGCCAGCCAGATCGCCCACAACGCCATCACCGCATACCGCACGAAGCGGAAGATCATCGCGATGACCAGCGGCTCAGTCGGAAAAATCGCACCCAACCCGAAGCGGATCACCAGCACCCCGATCGCGCCGAGGGCCAATCGGGCAACGCGCTTGCCCCAGGTGCCTCTCACGTCAAAGCCCGCTGTGCGCTGAATCAACATCAGGCCCAGACTTGCGCCGAAGAACAGACCCAGATCAGACACCGGCAGATTGGCGTTGTGCGGATCGATCGGGCCGGCCTGGACCGGCCATTCCGCGGGATCGATCACACCGTCGAGCGTGGCGCGGACGCCGATCAGCACCGCGATCAAAATCAAACTAAAGGATACGAGCGCGGTGATCTGAAACCCGATCGGTTTCGGCGCGATCCAGCGCGTGACGCGCGGTTCGAGTTGAGTGAACGCGATCAAAACAAGCGCCCCCGTGAACCAGCCGCCCAGAATATCGGTGACAAAGTGGACGCCCAGATACACGCGCGACACGGCCACACCCAACACCAGCAGCGCCGCCAACACCCACAGCCAACGCTTTTTCAGCGACGCCGACACATAGCCATACGCGGTCAGCGACGATTGCGCATGGCCGGACGGCAAGCCGTAACTAATCTCCGTACTCAACGCCTTCACATTTGGATCGATCCAGTATGGGCGCGGCAGATGAAACGCCCACTTGAGCAGGCCGTTGGTAAAGTCCGACAGCGATAGCAGCAACAGCAAGCGCGCGCCCAGACCGCGATCGAGACACCAGTAGAACAGGCCGATGACGACGATGAAGATTTCTTCCTGGCCGAACAGCGAGATCAAGCGCATCAAGCCGTCCAGCGCCGGGCTAAGCTGTTGTAACGTCAGATTCAAACCGGTGTCCATGCAATCTCCTGATCAAATCGCGCAAGCTGATGCTACGTCAGGCACGGTGAAGTTGGCCGCTGCACCGTGTGACTAGCCACGAAGGAACGCAAAGAGCGCAGAGATCGAGGTCAGTGCCACACCAGCGATTTTGCCGTAAGCAGGTGGCGAGTCGCTCAGAATGTATTCTCGATAGTTGTGTTTTAGGTTTTTGGGCTTCAGTGTGATACTGTTGACGCCATCTCGTTTGACTGGATTGACTTAGCCGATGCAACTACCGATTGTTTCGCCTGCGCCTCTCGTCGTGACCCGCGCCGCAGTTTTTCGTGATCTCTTCGAAAACCGGCGTCAGTTTCAGCATTTTCAGAACTATCTGACGGGCCTGATGGTGTTGCAGAACAAGAGTCTGGCGAACATCAGTCGATGCATCCTGAACAGTGCGGACAAAACGAATGTGTCCCGGTTCTTCTCGCTGGCCCCGTGGGCGCGTGACTCCCTGAACGACCGACGGTTAGTCTACCTCCTGACCCAGACGAAACGCGTGTGCTTGCCAAAAAGCCAGTCGATCTTCATTCTGGACGACACCTTGTGTGAACATGTCGGCAGTTTGTTTGACTATATCGACCGCCATTACAACCATGGGATGACACTTTTCCCCTCGCCCATAATCCGGTCACCAGTCACTACGTGAGCGGGCCGGTGCGGTTTCCGGTCGAACTGCGCCTCTATCGGCGCTACGAAGAAATCACGCAGTGGGAAACGTTTGTCCACCAGCACTTCCCGGACCGCGAGATCCCCAAGAAGAAAAAGGAGCGCGCGCAGTTCCACAAAGAAGTGGATCCGGTGCTCCTGACTGATCCGGCGTTTGACGCCTTGCATCAACAGTTTCGCACCAAGATCGACCTCGCCATTGACATGCTGCTCAGCGCAATTCAACACCGGCTGCCCTTCGGCGTGGTCCTATTCGATAGTTGGTATCTGGCCGAAGACTTTGTCAAGGTCTTGCGCCGCCGCAAGAAAGACTGGATCAGCATCCTGAAAAAGAACCGCAACCTGGAGACCAACAGTTTTAGTTTGAAGGATGCCGCAGGCAAACGGATCGCCCTCGCTGGACCGCATATCAAAGTCGAAGACTTGGTCCCGCTCATTCCTGCCACCGCCTCTCGCCCGGTCACCGTGGACGACAAGACCTATTGGACCTTCACCCTGGCGGTGCGCATTCCCGGCTTGGGCAAAGTTCGGCTGGTGATCAGTTTCGAGCACGCCGAACTAACCGGCACCTATGCGGTCCTGGTGACCAACCGCGCCGAGTGGAGCGCCCACCGGATTATCGCCACGTATTTGCAGCGCTGGCCGATCGAAACCTTTTATCAAGATGGTAAAGAGCATCTGGGCTTGGACGAGTATCGCATGCGCGACGCTGAAGCCATTCAAAAACATTGGTGTCTGGTGTTCGTGGCCTACTCCCTTTTGCATCTGGATTGCTTGCCACCTTCATTGAAACACGGTCGCTTACCCCTCAAAACCATTGGGGAAGCCTGTCGGCAACAAGCGCAAGCCTTGATCGAGGCGCTCATCCTGCACGCGCATGACCAACTTCAACACGGCCAGAAAGCCCAAGACATTTTTGCCCAGTTGTTTGCTAAGCAGCACGTGCATGCTCCAGCATGACGATTCGCCTGCGATTCAGCAAAACACAACTATCGAGTTAAGGGTGTTCACTGCTTTAGTAGTGACACGCGTGAATCAAGCGCCACTTAACTGCATTGCACATTGGGTTCGGAGAAATCAACCCTCAATTCAAAATTGACACAAAACTGTCATTTCTACATACCGACAGCGCACTGAACTTAGCATTCATCAAATTCAAGGAGCACACCGTCGATCTGTTTTCAGGTGCCCCTCAATCACCCGCCGATCTGACACATCATGCGATCCTGCGGAACGCTGGCATCCGCCATCAACAGATCGTGGCTGCGCGGTTTCAGGGCAACCGCCCGCTCAATCAACGGCGCAATCTGATCGTCACTTCGTAAGGCCTCGCGCACTGGCACTTCCACATCGTGCAGCAGGCACGAACGCAAGCGCCCATCGGCGGTCAGGCGCAAGCGATTGCACGTTACGCAAAAATGATCGCCGAGCGGCGAGATAAAGCCGACTGTGCCCTGTGCGCCGGGAATGTGATACGTGCGCGCCGGCCCGTTGCCGATTGGTTGTTCGGCGCGAATCAGGTTGAGCGGCGCCAGCCGCTCGAGCATCTCGTTAATCGAGCAATACCGATCGGGTGCAGCCGGGAAACCCGCCCCCCACTCGCCCTCATTGCCAACCGGCATCAATTCGATAAAGCGTACGTGCCACGCCCGATCGATCGTCAAACGCGCCAGATCGATCAACTCGTCGTCGTTGACGCCGCGCACGATTACGGCATTGATCTTGATCGGCGCGAGGCCCGCACGCTCGGCTACTTCGAGACCGCGCCACACGCGGTCGATGTCGCCCAACCGCGTCAGCCGCCGAAACTTGATCGGATCGAGTGTATCCAGGCTGATGTTCACGCGCGTTAAACCAGCCTCAGCCAGCGGAGCGGCCAACTTATCCAGCAGCACGCCGTTCGTGGTCAAACTGATGTCGTCAATCCCGGAAATGTGCGCGATGGCGCGCACCAGCGCTGTAATATCGCGCCGGACCAGCGGCTCGCCGCCCGTCAGGCGGACCTTGCGAATGCCCAACTCTGCTGCAACGGTCACGACCCGAACGATCTCTTCGTATGAGAGCATATCCGCGTGCGGTTGCCACGGCACACCGTCAGGCGGCATGCAGTACACGCAGCGCAGATTGCAGCGGTCCGTCACCGAGATGCGCAGATAATCAATGCGGCGGCCGAAGCCATCGTATAGCTCAGTCATACGGTTACCAACTCCTGTGGCGCAAACAACTCAGCGGCCGTCGGCCAGGCGGCGGCGGTGAGCGTATAGTAGGCGTTGCCAGCGCAGGCGTGACAGAGCACCGTACTGCCTCGCAGTGTTTCCCGCTCGTTTATGATCTCTTCGCCGCATACATCACAGATCGCTTTGCGGCCGGGCCGGCTGACAATCTGAGCCACCGGGGTTGTCAGTTGAACGGCCTGCACACTGAACAACTCATCGTCCGGCATGCGTTGATAGCCCAGCAGTTGCGCTTCCCATTTATTGCGTGCTTCAGGCGCATATAATCCGGCGGCCTGGCGTGCGACTCGTCGTGGCGCGAGTCGCAGCGCGCGCCCGGCCTGCGTATCGATGCAGGTCGCCGCCACCTTGCCGTAATCCTCCACGCGCAGCGTCCGATGCCCGACCGTGCAGCCGGTAGCGACGGCCACGCCATCGGCCAAGCAGCCATCGGTTTCGATAATCGTCAACAGGCGTTTATCGCTTTGCGGCAAACTCAGGCCGAGTTCAACACCGGCCAGCAGGCCCAGGCGTGCACCCAAAACTTGTCGCGGGCACAAATGATGGTGCATTGCTGCGGATTGCTCGAGTATCTCTTTCAGAGTCAACATGTCAGTCCCCTTTCAACTCCAAACAAAAAGCCGCCTCGTTAAGAGACGGCCCAAATCACCCCACAGGGATTTGAACGCGTCTCCTTTCCAAGAATGCGGAGGTCACACTGTTTCCAGCGCGGCCCACGGAGCGCACTAATCGCGCCCCCTTCCCACCGGGAAGTACGGCCCATACGCCATAGATCAAACGATCGTTAGGCGATCAGGCTCGGAGACCGGGCACAGCCAACGCCATGCCCGATGAAGTTGTGGTTAGCTACTCTTTGTGCTCGATCTTGGTCTCAGCACCGCCCGATAGGCCCTGTCGAAACTCGCGAATGCCGCGCCCCAACTCGCCGCCGACTTTGCCGATCCGGCCTACGCCAAATAACCCGATCACTATGACCAGCAAAATGATCAACTCGGGTGCGCCCAAATGAAACGGCATGCTATTACTCCTTCTGAAGAACAGGCGAAGCCATTCGCCGCCGCAACACACCGGGCGGCAAGCGGCTGCCAAATGGATTGTTTCGGCGAAACTCGCACACGGGACACAGCTCACGAACTGGTTCTGCGGCAAACCTCGCCCCACACTTTGTACATGCTCGCAGCATGCCCGATCGCAACTCGACGGTCTCACTGCTCAACACCGCGCCGAGGGTGGTCGCCGTGCGCTCTAATGCCGCTGGCTCGCACAGCTGCACACACGCCTCGCACGCAATACACGCCGCGCTGGTGAACGACAGTTGATAGGTACTGTCTTCGCCCGTGATCAACTTGAGCGCGCCCGTCGGGCAGCTGCGCGCGCACACGCCGCAAGCCGTGCAGCGATCATTGACGATGATGTGCGCACAGGGCAGACCATCCAACGCCACTGAA
>JAUQXD010000435.1 GCA_030834835.1 Thermoflexales bacterium
ACCAGCAGGCGCGGCGAAGGCGGCTCATCGCTCATGTGCTTCAGCAACACCGCGATTGGCGTATCGGCGCTGAACGGCAGCACATTCGTCAGCATCTCAAAGTACACCACACCCAGCGCGTACACATCGGTCTGCGCGCCAACGGGATCACCGCTAACCTGTTCGGGGGCCATGTAATCGGGCGTGCCCATGCTCATGCCGGTGGCCGTCAACTGCACGCCTTCCAAAATCTTGGCGATGCCGAAGTCCGTCAGAATGGCCTGACGCGGCGCGTGTTCATCCGCGCCGTCACGCAACAAAATGTTGGCCGGTTTCACATCGCGATGCACCAGGCCGTGCTCATGCGCGTGATCGAGCGCGGCGGCCACTTCACGCACGATCGCGGCCGCTTCCGCGAGCGGCATCTTTTCGCCGCCGGCGCGCAAGCCGATCAAGCGCTCTTTCAACGTGATGCCTTGAATGTACTCCATCGCCATAAAAGTGATGCTATCCTGCAAACCAAAGTCGTGCACCTGCACGATGTTGGGATGCCGCAACCGGGCGACGCTGGCCGCCTCGCGCTGGAAGCGCTCTTGAAATTGCGCGTCGGCCGAGAAGTGCGCGTGTAAGACTTTCAGCGCCACGTACCGATCGAGCAGCGGATGATAGCCCTTGTAGACTTCGGCCATGCCGCCGCGCCCCAGCGGCTCCAGCACGCGATACGCGCCCAGCGTCTTGCCGGTCAAATCACCGGAGGGCGTCACCGTCTCGGGTTGCGCGGCCTGTTGCTTGCGTCGTTCCCGATCGACAAAGGCGGCGAAGGCGCGTCCAAATGGCACGGCCTGATGATCGATCTCGCGCACGAGGCCTTTGGACCGCAGCGCCTTCAGCTGAACATCGCTCGCATGGGGCAGCGCCCACAACCCCGATTGTTCGCTCGCGTCCAACGCGGCCCAGATGTAACGATAATGATCTTCCGCTTCGGCCGCAAAGCGCTTGCGAATGACGTCATAAATTTCAGACGAGCGCGGCGCGCCGCGGCCCGGCGTGTCATATAGATGTTGACCCGCGACCTGCACAAAAAACGGATGCGGCCCGGCCAGTTCGATGGCGAATTGCACTTCGTCGGCGCAGAAGGGCTGATCGCTGCGCTTTGATAGTTCGATCAAAATCGAACGCGCGTCGTCGTCGGAGAGTAAACCCAGCGGTAGTTCGGAAAAGATATTGAAGAACTGCGAAGACAGCGTGCTGGAATGTTCGTAGGTTAAGTCATACAGACTGCGTTTAGAGGCCGTGAGAATGACGCTGCCCAACTCGCCTGCCAGGCTGCGCAGTTCGCCATAGAAGTCCGGCTCGAACTGCGCATTACGCGCCAACGATTCAAACTCATCCAGCATCAACACCAGTTGCAGGCCCGCATCGCGGATGCGGCGCAGCGCGCGCCGCGCGGTCAAAAAGCGGATGTCGCCCGCGTCGATCAGGCGTTGAATCATTTGCGCCAGATCACCGGCGGGCAGCTGTGCAGCAATCGGGTCCAGCAGCTCGATCCAGAAATCATCGCGTCGCGCCGAGGCCAGCCCTTCCAGATCGAGATACACGAATCGATACTGGGCCGGATCAAAGCCGAAGGAGCGCAGTGTGGCCGCGTCGGTGAGGTGCGTCAGC
>JAUQXD010000436.1 GCA_030834835.1 Thermoflexales bacterium
TGGAAGCGCTGCGCGTTAAGCCCATCGACTGGTCCAAAGTCAACGTCTTTCACATGGACGAATACCTCGGACTTGAGCCGACGCATCCGGCCAGTTTCCCGGCGTTTTTGCGACGGCATTTTCTGGCGGACATTGCGCCCAAAGCGTTTTTCCCGGTGGTTAGCCACAATCGTTTTCCAGAGGATGTCTGTCAGGAATATGCGGCCGCGCTGCGCGCACATCCCGCCGATCTGTGTGCGTTGGGCATCGGCGAGAACGGGCATCTGGCGTTCAACGATCCGCCGTATGCCGAGTTCAATGATCCCGCGTGGGTGAAAGTGATTCGCTTAGCAGAAGCCTCGCGCAAACAGCAAGTGGGCGAAGGCCACTTCAAATCGATCGCTGAGGTGCCCACCCACGCGATCACGCTGACGATTCCGGCGCTGCTCGCGGCAAAGCGAGTGCTCGCCATCGTGCCTGAAGCGCGCAAGGCCGACGCGGTGTATTGCTCGCTGCGCGGGCCGATCAGCGAAGATTGTCCCGGTTCGATCTTGCGACGTACCGTGCACGCGCATCTCTTTCTCGATCAACACTCGGCGGCCAGATTGTGATCGATTCGATCCGCTGGGGCATCATCGGCTGCGGCAACGTGGCCGAGTTCAAGAGCGGGCCGCCGTTGTATCAGACGCCTGGCTCTGAACTCATCGCAGTGATGCGGCGCGATGCGGCCAAAGCGGCTGATTTTGCGCAGCGACATGGCGCGCGCCGCTGGTACACCGAGGCTGAAGCGTTGATTGCCGACGCCGAAGTAAACGCGATCTACATCGCGTCGCCGCATTATCAACATGCCGCGCACGTCAAACTGGCGGCAAATGCCGGGAAAATCGTGCTCTGTGAAAAGCCCATGGGCGTCAGCGTCGCCGAAGCGCAGACGTGCGTGGATGTCTGTCGTGCGAATAACGTGCCGCTGGCCGTGGCTTACTATCGCCGCGAGTGGCCCAGTGTGCAGAAGATGCGCGAACTGCTCAACGACGGCGCGATTGGCCGCGTGGTCTCGGCGCGCATTCAACTGGCCGATTACTTCGTGGGTGATCCCGATCGGCCGTGGCTGACGTCGAAGGCGCTTTCTGGCGGCGGTGCGCTGGCCAATGCGGGCAGTCACTGGATCGATCTGGTGCGCTACTTGTTGGGCGATGTGATCAGTGTGAACGCGCAGTGTTCAGCGCACGTCAGCGGCTTCGAGACGGAAGACACGATCGTAGTGCAGTTGGAAACGATCACGCATGCACTGGTCTCGGTGTCGATCACGCTGCAATCGCCGATCAATGCGAATGAGTTTGAGATCAGCGGAACGCAGGGACGACTGCGCGCCACCTCGCTGGCCGATGGGCAGCTGATCGTCGATCGGGCGGGAGAAAAAACGCAAACCCTGTCCCTTTCGCGATCATGTTTTGCCCACGCGGAATTCATCGCCGCTTTGATCGAGCGACTGCGCCTCGATCAACCATCACCCATACCCGGCGAAGAAGCAGTAGCAACGTGGCGCATCATGGAGGCCGCATATCGAGCGTGCGAAACCGGCGCACGCCAGAGGATAAATGCATGAATTCACGTGAGAGACTACTCACGGCGTTGAATCATCAAGAACCCGATCGGATTCCGCTCGATCTGGGCAGCACGCAGGTGACGAGCATTCACGAAGTGGCGTATCGCAACTTGCGCGCCTATCTGGGGATGCCGCCCGTTGGGCCGCAAATTTGCGACACCGTGCAAGGGTTGGCCCTGCCCGACGACGATCTGATCGAAAAACTGGGCGTCGATGTGCGTGGCCTGTTTCCGTTGAACAGTCACAACTGGCAAATCGCGCTAACCGATCTGGGTGATCGGTGGGAATACCGTGACGAGTGGGGACTCATTCAACATCGCCCCAAAGACGTGCTGTACTTTTCCGTAGTGAAGTCGCCGCTGGATAGTTCGACGCTGACAGTAGCTGATGTGCGCGACTATGCGTGGCCGGATACGGGCGATGCACAGCGCATCGCGGGCCTGCGCGAACTGGCGACGACGTATCGCGCACAGGGCCGGGCCGTGATGATCAAAGGGGTGCTGGCCGGCATCTTTGAGATGAGCCAGCGCGTGCGCGGCATGCAGAATATCATGATCGATCTCGCGTCGAATGAAGCGCTGGCGCGCGCGTTCCTCGATAAGATGGTCGAGTTGAAGATCAAATTCTGGGAGACGGCGCTGACGCAGTTGGGTGATCTGATCGACGTGATCAGCGAGGCCGACGACTACGGGACGCAAACGTCACAGTTGATCTCGCCGCGCATGTTCCGCAAGATTTTCAAGCCGCGCCTGAAGACGTTGTTCGCGCGCATTCATCAACTCGCACCGAATGCCAGGTTGTTCTTTCATTCCGACGGCAACATCCGCCCGATTTTGCCCGACCTGATCGAGATTGGGATTGATGTTCTGAATCCCATTCACATCACGGCGACGGGCATGGAACCGAGCGCGCTCAAACGCGATTTCGGCAAGGATGTGGCCTTCTGGGGCGGCGGTGTTGAGACGCAGAGTGTGCTGCCGTTTGGCACGCCGCAGGAAGTGAAGGACAATGTGCGCCGCAACGTCGATGCACTCGCACCCGGCGGCGGTTATGTGTTCAACACGATTCATAACATTCAGGCCGATGTGCCGCCGGAAAATATCGTGGCGATGATTGAGGCGTTGCGTAACGAGTGACGAGTGAAGCGTGATGCGTAGTGCGTGGTGCGTATTACGCAGTACGTATTGCACACTATCTGACCGCTGACAAAGCATGAACATTCAACCTGATTCTTTTCTACCGATCGAACTCGTCTTCAACCCCAATTGGTGGCACAAGACGGCGGGTATTTCGTTCGACGAAGCATTTTACTTTGACGCCGAGACGCGCACGCGCAACGACATCGTCATGCGGCGCGTGCTGTATGAAAAATATGGCGCGCTCGGTCTGGGCGAAGCCGATCCGCAGCCGCGCCCCATCATCGGTTCTATGCACGTGGCAGGCGGCTTTGTGATTCCGGCGCTGCTGGGTGCGCCCATTCGCTTTGAGGCCGACGCGGCCCCGCAGCCTGAGCCTGTGCACTGGACGACTGAACAAATCGAAGCGTTTGAGATTCCTGATTGGCGCAATCTGTGGCCGATGAAACAACTCATCGCCGACATGGATGCGCTCGAAGCACAGTACGGTTACGTGATCGGCGATCTCAATACCGATGGCCTGCTCAACGCCGCTTATCATTTTTACGGGCAAGACCTGTTCGCCGATTTCTATCACGCGCCCGATCGAGTGCGACGCTTTCTCGGTCTGGTGGGTGAGTTGATCGGCGAGGTGGCCGCGTACATCAAAAGTCGCACGGGCAGTTATTCAATCGCGGTGAACCGAATGGCCGGTCGGGTTGCGCCGACACCGTTCCTGCATGCGAATTGTTCAGTGCAGATGATCTCGCCAAAGAGTTATCGTGAGATGCAGTTACCTGTCGAGCAATATTTGGCCGAGAAATTGCAGCCCTTTGGCATTCATCACTGCGGCGACAATCTGCATCGCGTGGCAGCCGAGTACGCTAAGTTGCCGTTAGCTTATGTCGAAGCGGGGTGGGGATCAGACATCGCCCGCGTGCGTGAGGCGCTGCCGAATGTCTTCTTGAATTTGCGGCTCAGCCCGATCCGCATGCTGCAATGTACACCACAGGAAATCGCGCAGGACACCGAGAATTTGTTACGCGTGGCTGCGCCGTTGGAGAAAGTGGGACTGTGCTGCATCAATCTTGATCACGGCACGCCCGACGCTAATCTGTTCGCGATGTTTGAGGTGATCGAGCGCTATCGACGCCGTGGTGGATAATGCCGATCCGCGAGTTCGTTCGTGCTGATTCGTGAGGCTTCGTGGATCAAATCTTATAACCCAATGATGGAGACAATCGAACATGACTAAAGCATACATCGGTTTAACGGGTCTGGCCGTGATGGGCCAGAACCTCGTCCTCAACATGGAGCGGAACGGCTACACCGTGGCCGTGCACAATCGCACCGTGAAGACAATGCAGGACTTCGTCGACGCGCATCCGGGCAAGAAATTGGTCGGCTGTGAGACGCTCGAAGATTTCGTCGCCGCACTCGAACGCCCGCGCAAGTTGATGATCATGGTGAAGGCGGGCGCACCCGTTGATGCGGTGATCGATCAGCTCATCCCGCTGCTTGATCCCGGCGACTTGATCATCGACGGCGGTAATTCGTACTTCATGGACACCGAACGTCGCTCGAAAGACCTTGAAGCGAAGGGCCTGCGCTTCATCGGCACGGGTGTATCCGGCGGCGAGGAGGGCGCGCTCAACGGGCCGAGCATCATGCCCGGCGGCCAGATCGAAGCGTATGCGCTGGTGAAAGACATCTTCACCGCGATCTCGGCCAAGGTCGATGGCGAGCCATGCGTAACGTACATCGGGGCGCGCGGCGCGGGTCACTACGTCAAGACCGTGCACAACGGCATCGAGTATGGCGATATGCAGTTGATTGCCGAGGCGTATGACATCCTGCATCGCGCATTAGGCCTGTCGAATCAAGAACTGGCCGACATCTTCGGTGAATGGAACAAGGGCGAACTGCAATCGTATTTGATCGAAATCACCAGTCAAATCTTCACCAAGATCGACGATGAGACGGGCCAACCATTAGTCGATCTGATTCTCGACGAAGCTGGACAAAAAGGCACCGGCAAGTGGACCAGCCAGAATGCGCTCGACATCGGCGTGCCGATCCCGACCATCAACGCCGCCGTCGAGTCGCGCCTGCTCTCGTCGATCAAGGCCGAGCGTGTGGCGGCGAGCAAAGAACTGGCCGGACCGCAAGCGAAGTTCGAGGGCGATCGCCAACAGCTGGTTAGCGCTGTGCGCGATGCGCTATACATGGCGAAGATTTGTGCGTATGCGCAAGGCATGGCACTGCTGCGCACAGCCAGCCACGAATATCAATACGATCTACAGTATGGCGAAATTGCCGCGATCTGGCGCGGCGGCTGCATCATCCGCGCGCAGTTCCTCAATCGCATTCGTGAGGCCTACAAGCGCCAGCCCGATCTGCCCAATCTGCTGCTCGACGAAGGCTTCAAGGCCGATGTGGCCAATCGGCAGGACGCATTGCGCTACGTCGTGATAACAGCGACCCGGCTGGGCATTCCGTGTCTCGCGCTGGCGAGCGCGCTCAGTTACTTCGATGCCTATCGCACCGAT